>DAOWME010000070.1 GCA_030643245.1 Deltaproteobacteria bacterium | reverse complement strand
TAGGTTAGATTTGTTCGATCTGAAAACGCAAAACCGCAGGAATAGTCGAACTATTTTGAGGATTTTGTGTTTGAAGATCGGGCAAAGATGGCCTGAAGATGAGATGCACAAATGGGGAAGTTATTTCGTCCCCGTCCCTTAGTAACACCTGATCAGGATAATGCCTGCGCAGGGAAACGAGTTTGTTGAGGGACTGGGCCGTTTCTCTTAATGTGAAACGGTTTTTTTGTTAATAACGGGTAACCTGTTAAGAAGTCGGCGTATGAGCTGCACAGCGGGTTTTTGAGAAGTTACGTTACGCTCACAATCACAGCAAGAGGAGATGAAGGATGGAATTGAATGAGGTAATTATAACGAGGGCCATAGTAGACCGTTTTCATGCGAAGTTTAGAGATAATCTGGAAACCGACGTAGCTATTGTGGGGGGCGGTCCCGCTGGTTTGGTGGCCGGGCACTTCCTTGCAAGTGCAGGGAAAAAGGTGGTCCTGTACGAACGGAAGTTGAGTATTGGCGGCGGTATGTGGGGAGGCGGCATGATGTTCAATGAGATTGTGGTGCAGGAGACTGCGCTCCGTCTTCTCGATGAATTCGGGGTGCGCTGTCATAAATACGAGGAAGGTTACTATACCTCAGATTCAGTGGAAACAGTTGCCTGCCTCATCGCAAGGGCGGTCCAGGCGGGTTTGACGATCTTTAACTGTATGAGCGTAGAAGATGTGATGATGCGTACTGACAGGGTCATTGGGCTTGTACTGAACTGGTCTTCGGTTGAAATGGCAGGTATCCACGTCGATCCTTTGACAATGCGTTCAAGGTTTGTGATCGATGCAACCGGACATGCGACTGAGGTCGTCAAGGTTGTGCATAAAAAGGTTCCGGGCGACTTGAGAACCCCCACAGGCAAGATTGAAGGTGAGAAGTCCATGTGGTCGGACAAGGCTGAAACCTTGACACTTGAAAATACTCGTGAGATCTTTCCCGGCCTGTACGTGGCAGGTATGGCTGCAAATGCAACATTTGGCGGGCCGCGCATGGGGGCAATTTTTGGTGGGATGATGCTTTCAGGTGAAAAAGTAGCGAACGACCTGTTAAAGAGACTGGAAGGTTAGACGAAAAAAGGTTACACTCGAATCAATTAGCGAGACCGCAAATGAATAGTACTCGATACAGTCATGTACTGAGGTGCAATGGGGATATCTGTAATACTGCCGAAGAGGAGTTGATCAGAGAAGAACCACTCTTGATCCGTGTTGAGGGTCGACCCTATTCGGTTGTGATGCGCACTCCGGGGCAAGAAATATCCCAAGTGGCGGGTTTCTGTCTGACAGAGGGTATAGTGGATCATCGAACTGATTTTGCCACCATCGATTACTGTGAGGAAAGTGACTCCAACGTCGTCAATGTCAGACTTCAACCCGCAAGACTGAGAAACGTGTCTACTTTACTGGAACGACGGGGATTTGTCAGTCAGACCAGTTGCGGAATTTGCGGCAAAGAAATGATAAAGGATTTGTTCCAACTTCTAAGGCCTATGGCGGACGAGACCGCAATCGATATCGGTCAGGCCATTGCGTGTGTTGACAAGCTTGGTCAGTGCCAGGACCTCTATAAGAGAACTCGGGCGGCTCACGCGGCCATTCTCCTTGATCTGCAAATGAACGTACTGGCAATGGGGGAAGATGTAGGGCGTCATAACGCCCTGGACAAGGCAATCGGCAAGGTCTTCATGAATAGACAGCTGGAAAATACCTGGCTGGCAGTCCTTTCTTCTCGTATCAGTTACGAACTAGTCCAGAAGGCAGCCCGGGCTCGTCTGCCTGTGGTGATCGGCATGTCACGCCCCACCGCCCTGGCTGTCGAACTAGGGCAGGACCTTAACATGAGTTTGGCCTGCATAGACAGGAAATCCGGATTGATGGTCTTTTCCGGAGAAGAACGCTTTAGTGGAAGGTGAATAGCACGGTCGTGAACGTTATGCTACGATGGATGTGTGAACCTGAAGCCAAAGAATGCCCCGACTGCTCCTCCCACAATGTGCGCCATTTGCGAAACATTATCGGTACGAAACGCCTTGACGATTTCGGCGCCGATAAAGATACTTGCAATGAGCACAAATGTCAATGGTATCGAGCCATGCCTTATGTCGACCACAGAAGCTAAGATAATGAGCATAAAAACGATACCACTTGCGCCAAGGAGTCCTGACGGGAATAAGAGCACATTCATAACCCCTGTAGACAAGGCAGTGACCACCATCATTAACAACATTGCAAGGCTGCCGTACTTCTCCTCGAGAATGGGGCCCAGTAACAGGATATATGTAAGATTTCCAAACAGATGCTGCCAATTTGAGTGGCCAAAGACATGCGACACAAGACGGAGGAAGTCAACTGGGTTGTATAGAGACATTGCTGGTCTCACCATAAAATAATTTAATGTGAGCCCGGGCGTCAGGGTCAAATCAACAAGATGAACAGCAACGACTATTATAGAGAAGGTTAAAATAACCGGGGAGTTATACTGAATTCTTTTCATCCGAATACCTTCAGTTTTTCACCTTTCCTCACATTACGAGGAAACTCCTTAACCACAGACATTAAAATCTCTTACTGGTTAACCCAGGGCAGATATAGGTTTCTTTATATGCAGAAATTTTGAAACTTAATTATGAGCTACAAATGGCTTAAAGGCATAATTCAAATGAGTTTCAAAATTTCTCATATTCCTGCCTGATGAAATGATCACGATTTTTTCAAGAATTGCACATTGTGATACACATTTTCACGACGTCTGTCAAGTGTATTACCTTGGGCTCAGAAATTCTAATAAATGGGAACTTGCTAATGCCCATTTTCTCAAAAGCTTTTTTTGGGACGGGCACTACCCAGGTTTGCATATGCATAGCGTTTCAGGTGTATCGGACATAATGGCTTAAATAACGGCCATTTTGGCCGAAACGTAAACCAGCTATAAATTCAACAAGTTAGAACAGTATATCTGATGAAAAAGCACTTGTTTGTCTCTTTTTTTCTTCTGGTCTTATGAAATCGAACTCCTTCCAGAACCCACAGGTTACCCCTAACCTATTGATTTAAGAGGATTATCTTCTTAAATATCTCTACTCTTGATCATCCGGCACGCATGTTGCGACCAGATGAAAATTTATGGACAACTAACTGGCCCTTCGTAAGTTGCATATACTCATCACTAGCACTCACTAGCAGATGAATTAGCTCCTACTTCTCTTCGGTTGATAAATTCCTTACTAAACGCTCATCCTACTTTCTGTAAACTTCAGCGAAACGCACCCTCCTCTCCATGGCCTGATTACCGCAGGTAATACACCAGCTTTCAACAGACATCAGTTGGTTCCATTTCATTCTCTCTTCAAGAAGGGTATGTATTTTATATACTGGGCGAATGTTGTCGGCGCTCTGCCCAGCGGCCGAAGGTTGGGGGATGCCCTTTACAACGGTGGCGTCTCTCCAGGTCCTGGTCTCGACAAGAAGGGCCCCACTGCGGTTCTCAAGTCTTGCGCTAAGATCGACCATGTGAGTGACTTAATGCCTTCCCTTTTGAACCAGCGGCTTTCACCGACTCAGCTGGCCGGCGAGAAAGGTTGTCAGCTCTGGAAGTCCTACATGAAGACATGGGCTGATCTGGGGATTGATCATGTGCAGTTCAACATGGTGGATGATGCGACTTTGGAAGCAGCCCAGAGGGATCCTGGGAAGTATCAGGAAGTGATAGTCGTATCAGGCGCTCGTCATTCCCACGAAGGTGGAAATCCAGTATTTCTGGCTACTTCGGCGCTTCTGGATTCCCGCTTCCGCGGGAATGACGGTCATATTTGCGACATTACATAGATGACACGACACTAGGTTTGTGTAACTGTGCAGGTCGTAATTATTGGAGGTGCCATGTCAGCGTTGAGAGTTAGCCGTATGTCTGTTATCGTTTTCATCTCGTTATTTGTTCTGTATGCTACACCTGCGACAAGCCATGCGGAACTTGGTGATTTTCAGATTTATGTTTTTCCCGGTGCCTGGGCAATGGATGCACCGGATGGTTGGATATCCCAGCATCATATTCGTCACCTGGAGGTTGACAGGTGGAGGGATGAACGTGGCCATGAAAAAGGTCAAATGGGAGGAGCCTTAACCGGGGTGGATGACATTACCGCTGAACAATATATTATAAAAATAGGCTATGTTTGCCACAACGGAGGCACAAGACAGTTTCAACTCGTTAATATGCTGATACTCCCTTTTACAAATATGGAGGTTGAGCTAACTAATGCCACGGATGAGGGAAAATATTTTAGCGGTAGCGGTGTATGCGATCCTTACTGGATGACTTCTTATGGCTGGCATAATAAATCTGCGACTGTACATCTGGGAGGAAATTTCTGCGTGAAGCTTCCGTTCGGTGATTATGACAGAGGTGATCCGGCGAGTTTGGGCAACAATCGTTTTGGGATGCTCACAACCATCACTTCACATCTCAGATATCCCATGGGCAATGGTTTGTGGATGGCTGATTTCGGACAAAACTTCCTGTGGAATGGCGAGAATCGTGATATCGATTACGATGAAAGAGATACCATGGAGACCAATTTGCTTATTTGTTACTATCCGTCAAAGGAAACTACAAAACTCGGTCTTTTCACCCACCTAGACTATATGAGGGCAGCGAATGACACTGAGACATCAGCAGGGAAGTTGGATGATGGCAACGGCTGGAGCTTTGGAGCAGGACTTGGGGTAACATATGCCATAACACGTAATGTAATAGCCAATTTCAAGTACTCTGAAGACATTGATGGAAAAGAGTATCGAATGGATAAAGCGTATCATTTTATGCTGTCGTGGAAACACTAAGGGACGGGGACGAAATAAAACACCATAAGTACTCCTCAACAAGGACTCCATTAGCAGGAATTTTTCAGTGCGTCATGCCGGTTACGGTCATATTGTGCGCGGACTCTCATTTGTGTCGGACATAATGTCCTGTAAAAAGGCCAGTTTGACCGAAATATCTATCTGGCGTAAATTCAATAACATACAGCAGAATATCTGATCATATAATGCCTATTTGTCTCTTTTTGTCTTGTAGACACTATTGGGTCGAGCTCCTCTCAATATCAGCTTAATTTTACTAACCATTTGAATTAATTGTAGTATTTTGTTATAGGTTCCTGACCTTGCTGTCCTGGCATACATATTGCGTAACCATTCTACTTAATGATACTATGTCATTATTTTTATTAAGGATAAACTACACCTGGTCCTTAGTAAGTTGTATGTACTAGCACTCGCGCCTACTCGTCTCATCTTCGGTTGATAAATTTTTTGCTGAACGCTCATCACACTTTCTGTATACCTCTGCGAAACGCACGCTTCTCTTCATCGTCGAATTACCGTTGGTAATGCCCAGGTTTCTACACGCATGCAGTTGGTTTCATGCGATCTATCTTCAAAAAGGGCCAGGTATTTAATTTAATATGGCACCTGGACAAGGTACAGATGAACCAATTTCCAGGTCTAACGAAGGGAGGTGAGGAAATAGCTTATATTCAATGAGCTGGCAACCTAATGAGCAATTTTTTGCAAGATCAAGGAAATCAATGGATTGTGCAGAGGCGTACAAGCGTATGCCGCACAAACAATCCCGCAGACTGACGCGGAGATTGCGGAAAATAGCCATTTATGGATGGGCACTAACTAATAACTGGAAGGGAGGATAACAAATGGCAACAGCAGGAACCGACAAAGGCAAAGACATCAAAGAGATGGAAGAAAAGCAGCAATGGTGGTGGGTGGCGGAAAAGACCCGATCATCTCGTCTCGACTATTTACGAAAAGCGGCTTGGAAGAAAGGATGTTCCGGCGGGAATTATGCCCCGGGCATAAAGATCGACCTGGCCTTTCCCCAGATTTTTACCGAGGCCTGGAAGGAGAACGAGGGTGAGCCCATTATGCTCCAGAAGGCCCGCGCCATGGCCAGTGTATTTGAGAACACCCCCATATTCATTACCGACCATTCTCAGATCATGGGTTATACTGGCAGCGCCCCCAATGAGGTGGTAAACCACTGGCAGTCTGCCGCTATGATAAACGAGGAAGTTTACAACGAGCAGGGAATAGTCCCGGAACCCGAAGAAGCGTCTTTGCAGATCATGGCTGATCTGAACGATTACTGGGCAGGCAACACAGCGCTCGAAAAAGTTGTCAATATAATGGACCCGGAGGATGCGGTTAAATATATGTCCGGTACTATCGTGGCTGGGGCGCCCTCATCGGCCTACAGCTATGCGACAAGGGACTATGCCTATTTGTTCCGTGGGGGATATGAGGCGATACTTGACGATATCGACGCTCGCATGGAAGAGGCGGAAGAGAAGCTGCAAGGTAATCCATCGCCCGATCTTCTGCCTTTGTACGAGAAGTTACCGAGGTGGGAGGCGATGCAGACCGTATTAGAGGCGAGCATTCAGTATGCCAATCGTTATGCCCGTCTGGCCAGGATCATAGCGGAGAATTTTGAGAGTGATCCAAAGCGGAAAGAGGAGCTCTTGAGTATCGCCGAAGTCTGCGAACGCGTTCCGGCCCAGTCGCCGAGGAACCTGCAGGAATCGCTCCAGTTCGATCATTTTATGCAGGTCCTGTCGCGGTATGAGACCCATGAGTTTTCAATGCCCCACCGTCCCGATTACGTACACGGGTCCTATTATGATAAGGATGTGAACATAGACAAGAGGATCACAAAGGAAGAGGCCATCGACCTCGTGGGTGAGCATTTGATCCATGGTTATGAGATCGGGCTTTTCCAGCCGCGGTATAGCAGGGAGGCATTTCAGGGGATCATGGGCGCCATAGTGTGGACCATGGGCGGGTTGAACCCTGACGGTTCCGATGCCTGCAATGACTTGACGATTGCCTATATGCAGGCAGCCCGGCAGGTGCGGGTCTGCAACCCCACGTTCAGCTTCAGGTACCATCCCAAGGTGAAGGACGAAGTTTTGCGGGAATGCTTTGAGTGCATCCGCCAGGGGCTTGGCTACCCCAACATGAAAAATGACTCGATCTTGATCCCCAACGCTATGTACTGGCACGGTCATCCCCTTGAAGAGGCAAGGCAGTGGGTGAATCAGTCCTGCATGTCGCCTTGTCCGCCTACGAAGTACGGTTGTCAGCCGATGCGGATGGCCACAGCGGTTAATTGCGCCAAGATGATAGAATATACGCTCCATAACGGGTACGATAACGTGTCCAATCTTCAGATGGGGCCGAAGACCGGTGATCCTTGTGATTTCAAGGATTTCGAGGAGTTCTACCAGGCCTGGATGAAACAGATGAAGTGGGTGCAGAACTTTGCCGTGAGGTTTACCAATTTTGGCAGGAGCAAGGATGCGGAGTTATTCTCAAGGCCTCTGTTGTCAGCTATTTACGAGCGTGCGGTGGAGACAGGGACGGATGCGGTGGACCCGAGCAACGGCGAGCGGGGCAACTGCTGGATAACGGCCTTGAACTGGTGTGAAAACGTAGACAGTCTGGCTGCCATAAAGAAGCTTGTCTATGAAGAGAAGAAGTACACCATGCCCGAGCTTATTGAGGCCCTCAAGGCGGACTGGATAGGCTATGAGGAGATGCGTCTGGATTTTGTAAAGGACGCGCCCAAGTGGGGCAACGACGATGATTACGTAGATGACATCATGGTTCGCTGCCTGCGGGATATTGCGGCGCACAGCAAGGAGATGAAGTGTCCGTCCGACAACAACTACCCGTTCCTGCCTGAGAATGCGGCTGCCAATATTTACTGGTCCAGTAACGTCTGCGCCCTGCCCAGCGGTCGAAGGCTGGGAGACGCACTTTACGACGGCGGCATCTCTCCGGGGCCGGGACTGGACAAGAAGGGTCCTACAGCGATTCTCAAGTCTTGCTCAAAGATCGATCACATCGCGGATGGGAAGTCCTTTTTGTTGAACCAGCGGCTTTCACCGACCCAATTGTCCGGTGAGAAGGGATATCAGTTGTGGAAGGCCTATATGAAGACCTGGGACGAGCTTGGCATGGACCATGTGCAGTTCAACATGGTGGATGACTCGACCTTAAGGGCGGCCCAGAGGGATCCGGAGAAGTATCCTGAGGTGATCGTCCGTGTGGCCGGTTACAGCGCCCATTTTGTTGATGTCAGCCGCAAGACCCAGGATAATATCATCCAGAGGACGGTCCAGGGTTTGGGCTAATCGTATAGCAGTCGTTCGCCATATAGAGAGCGCTTTCGATATCGCGGACATTACATGCCCCGGCCTTCGCGAGAAGGCCGGGGTAATTTATTTTCTGCCCTTCCATGAAGATCCCGATTCCCCTCCACTCCCTGGCTCAGGGAGAAGATACACCGCATTAATCTGATCTTTATCCGGTATCGTTTGATCCCACATATGTTGCACATGGCCATCGAATGCAAGGATGATACAGGGCATGTCGCGGTTCGCTAGGAGTCGCCAGAAGATCTCTTCCTTGACCTGCCCAAGGGGGAAAGCGGTTTCACATTCTTCAACGAATGTCAGACGCTGGGATTCCTCATTTGTGGAAAGTGCAATGACGGGAGGCAAGTCGGGGGCTTCGGCCAGCATGTTGAGTTCCGGGACAATCTCCTGACAGTGTAAACAGTCAGTGTTCATGAGGATGATCAGGTAGGCCCCGCTATGTAAATCGATGTGCTCCAATCCTTTGATGCTCGTGTAATCGATCTTTTGCCTGATACTTTCTGAGTGGGAGAGGTCAATCCGTGAGATTGGAAAGCCGAAGGCTACCGGAAGCACCAGACCCCCCATACAGGCTGCAACGACCAACCACCCCTTGCCACGGGACTGGGGCACACCTGTATGCGTGTGGTATATCCACACCAGGCAGGTGATGATGAGTAAGATTAAATCTTCAAACATCGCCTCTTTCGGTGTGCGTCTCACCCATGCGCCGAAGCACCCGCAGTCTTCTGTCTGTCCATGGAACCAGGCCCAGGAAGTTGCCGCCATAAAAGTCAGAAGAAGTAGCCCTGTTATTGGGAGAGTTAATCTCGGGCGATAGGAAAAGAGGAGCGCCGCACCGAGGGCACATTCTACGATGATGAAGCCCCATGCGCTCGTAATCAGCAGAAGATAGTTCTGTATAATATCATAATCTCTGATCTGCCGGATGAACAGCTCCATATCTGTGGCTTTCAAGAACCCAGCTGACAATAAAATTAGGCCCACAGCCGCCGCCAATAGACGGAGCGCCCACAAACGCCAAGCGTTCACCTTGAACTTCTCATGCGAATATATAATCTTTTTTCCTTTCACGGCCTTCCTGTATATGCCTCGCGCGGTCATAATTTGCGGAGTTTTCGGTGAGCAATGGGCATCGAGCGCGAAAGCGCGTAATAGCGGGTCCTATTGCAAGCTTGAGCAACGCAGCGATAGGTGGTCAGGGAAGGCGAAAAATCGCAAATTATGGCCGCGTTAGGTATAATTCAATGACAACCTAGAAGTTGAGATCCTATTACGAATGATAACCGGCTCGTAACCGAAGATTGGATTCAAGTGGTGAAAGAACGCATGCTGGCCCTCATGAATCCATATGCCGCCAACAGACTCATTTGCTTCATCATATTTTTTTAAAAGACCATCTAAATCAATATCTCCAACTTCTTCTTTTTCCACACTTTGATTTAGGGACGGGGACGAAATAACTTCCCCATTTGTACATCTCATGGACACCACTACCCTTGCCGGCATAATGACGAAGGACAGCGCTTATTGAAGCCGTGAAAATCTCTGGATTAAAGGTTCCCGTAAGGATGTCCTGCCTTGGTTCACACGCCGTCAAAATATCTTTCATGTTTTTCACTCCTGCTCTGTCCAAGTCTGTTCCGGGCGCATACTCGGGGTCAAATCTTTTCTGTAAATATTCGGTTAACCCGTATCTGAATGCTATAATTTCAGTATGTTACAGTACATTTTTAGCAAAGGCCTTAAAATCAATATTCACAACTTCATCATAAAAATGGCTTGTTACCTTCATGGGGGACGGGTTAACCGAATATTTACTCTTTTTTTTGAAAAACCATCCCAGGATGCCAACTTCTCCTACGCAAAATCAGAAAGAAACAAATGGGCTGAACACAGTCGGATATCTTCTTTTGTAGTCAGGTCCATATCATTTTCAAGTGATACCTGTGTAGCCTGTACGAAAGGGAATCGAAGCTTCAAGTAACGAAGTGAGCGGCTAATATCCTTGCTCGATTTCTTGCATTCAACAAAATGAACAGGGGTTCCGTCTTCAACAATAACGAAATCTACTTCTCGTTTGTCCACATCTCTGAAATATCGAAGCTCAATATCCCGACCCTCAGTATCCTGTAAAAAAAAGCACCATTTCAAAAGATGACAGGCCATAAGGTTTTCAAATCGCTTTGCAACATCCTTTACCACTGTCCAGTCCAAATGGTAATGCTTTGCTTCCTTTTTGACGGCCCTTATTTTAGGTGCCCCAAAAGGGTATACCCGGAAAATCATATAGAGTTTTTCCAACATACCTATCCACCGCGACACGGATTGATGGGACACTTGCAGATCCTCTCGCAGCGCATTTATTGAGATCGGAGAACCGACGAGTTCAGGGAGGCGCAGGACCATCTTCTCAATAATACCCAAATCCTGAACATTCTCAAGATCAGCCAGATCTTCCCGGACAATCCGTGAACGGTATTCTCTGCTCCAACGTTTACTCTGTCTTTCTGACTGCAGCATGAACGGTTCCGGAAATCCGCCATATGTAAGAAGGTCCTGAATTGTCGATGACGCCGGGGTGGCAAGCTCTGCATATGTTAACGGGAGAAGCCGGAAAAAATGATATCGTCCCTGTAAGGAATCGCCCCCAGGACGGTAATGGTCAAGCCGTGCACTGCCGGCAACAAGAATGCTAAGCTCGTCGCCACGTTTATCATACAGGCCTTTTACCACCTGTCGCCACTGCGAATACTTGTGGATTTCATCTAGTACCAGATATCCTGAACCTGTGGGAAACCGTTCAATGATAATATTCTCCCTGTCCTCTATTGCATCCCAGTTCAGGTAACGTTTTTTTATGTCGAACCCGGCCTCATAACAAAGCTGTTTTGCCATGGTAGTTTTACCGGACTGCCGTGGTCCACCGACAAAAACCATCTTACGCTTTAAATCGTCTGAAACATGTTTTTCGATGTATCTAGGCAGATAATCAAACAAATTTACCTCCATCACAAAATACAAGCGAGTAATTTACGATAGAGTTAAATCTACTCGTTTTTCATGCAATTGTCAAGGTCAAAGAACAAGCAATTCTAATTAGTGCCTGAACGAAAATCCTAAAAAGTGCGACCTGTGCATTTGGTCAAGTTTACCGCCTGGCCCCTAATCCTGCTCAACTGCACAGGTGGAATTTTTTCCTAAAGTCAACCTTGGTCATGTACCGATATGATTTGAAATGCTAGTAGATATTACTGTCTGCAGCCAAGCTTTGCCAAAAAGCTATGACCTGTGCAGTTGAGCAGGATTGCGTTAAGCGCCGGCTGCTTGCTTCGTTTGCTTCTTATACGTAAGGACCTGGCCAACTTTTAAAATAGACATACGAGACTTTTCATCCCATTACACCTTCAGCCTTATGCAAGACTGTAGTTCATAAGAAGCAAAC
>DAOWME010000180.1 GCA_030643245.1 Deltaproteobacteria bacterium | reverse complement strand
TTTGTGGGTTATAATGACGGGATATTTACCCTTTTGACCTGTTGCGATCCATATTGCGTAAGCTATACCTAGTATGTTGAAGTTTCCCTGGTGATTCAGTCAACAGGATTGCGTTAAGCGCCGGATGCTTGTTTTGCTTGCTTGTTATACGTAAGAACCTGGCCAACATCCAAATATACATACGAGACTTATCATTCCATTTCACATACAGCCTTATGCCAGAATGTAGTTCATAACAAGCAAACGAAATATATAGCCGGCAAGCGGTAAACCTGCCCAACTGCACAGGTCGACAAGTTTCTGTCCACTACAAATTCGTACCCGTATCCCAATCCATCAAAAGCAAATATCCGCACTTCAGGTGAAGGGGCTTTGGGTGGATACTATCTAGATGTAGGAGTTCTGTCTTTGGCTAAGAAAGTAAAGGTACCCAAAAAGAAGGTCTGGAAAGAACCGGATGAGTTTGTCTCAATGTCAACGAGGATATTAAGCTATCTCTCTGATAACCAAAGGAAATTCCTAACAATAGCTGTGACAGTCCTCCTTATTGTCGTCCTATTTGTGGGGTTGCGGTTTCATTCTAAGAATATGGAAAAACAATCTGCCACCCTCTATAATGACGCGGTGAGATACTACCACGGTAATGATAATACGAAGCGTTCAGCTAAGAACGATGAGAATAGGTTCAACCTGGCATTAGATAAGCTCCGAGATATAATTGAAAATTATCCACGCACGCCTACAGAGCCCATGGCTTTCCTTTATTCCGGGCATATCCACTACGAGCTGAAAGAATTTGACGAATCCATCAAGTCCTACGAAGGCTTTTTAAAAAAAGCCTCGTCGGAGAATCCCTTGAGGATATTTGCTTTTGATGGATTGGGATACGGGTACGAAGCTAAAGGGGATTACGAAGATGCCTTGGTCTATTTCAGGAAACTTATAGATGCGACAGAAAACCCTCTTAGTAAACCGGCGTATTTCAATCTGTCCAGGTGTTACGAGCAATTGGGGGAAAAAGATAAAGCCATTGAGACCTACCAGAACGTCCTCACCAATTATCCTAATTCAAGCTATGCTTCCCTAGCAAAAGAAAAGATCAACATTTTGAAAAGGTAAAATACCCATTACATTTTGTATTTCGGCCACGTCCCTAAGGAGGGCGATACTTCTGCGCTTTGCGGAAAGGAAGGTTGAGGATGCGAAGATTCTTGTTTTTTCTAGTGGTTTTTTTCTTTGTCGGTTTTCCTGCCTTCACTGAAGAATCGAGATCAGAGGCCCAGGATGAAGCCATAATAATAGATGAAGCCTCTCAGTTTGGCATTGCCCAACATTTTTTTGATGAAGAGGATTACTTCAGATCCATTACAGAATATAGGCGGTTTATCTATTACTTCCCTCATAGTGAATTGTTGGAGATGGCCCGCTTTAAGATAGGGGAGGCATATTTCAAGGGAAAGGAGTGGAAAAAAGCTCTCCAGGCCTTCGAAAAGTTGAGGGAAGAATTCCCTGATGGGGACTTGGTTCCTAAATCTCATTATTTGAGTGCAATGGTTTACTCTTATCAAAAAGACTATCGTTATTCGAGGGAACAATTCGGAAAGATCCCAGACTTATTTCCCAAGCATAAACTCGCTGATAATGCCAAGCTACAGATAGCCATGAGCTACGTAGAGGAAAAGAGATGGGGCGACGCTCTGGCAAGTTTGAGGGGGATAGAGGAAGGGGGTAGCCTGTACACCACTGCCCAGGGCTTCGCCTCCGGTCTAGAGAATATTGATAAGCTCCCGTTAAAATCACCTGCGTTGGCAGGAACTTTTGCGGCCATCCTTCCCGGTAGTGGTCATCTTTACACCGGGCGAACAAGAGATGGCACAATTGCCTTTTTGCTGAATACAGCCTTCATCTGGGGTGCGGTGGAATCATTCGATGACCACAATTATGCTGTGGGAGGGATATTAACATTCTTTGGTCTGGGCTGGTATTTTGGGAACATATATAGTGCAGTCAGTAGCACCCATAAATACAACGATCGGCTTGAAGGCAAATATATCAGGAACCTCAAGGACAAGAGCAATATCTCGCTTGGCTTTGGTCAGGCAGACAAATTACACTACATTAGATTTAGTATGAGGTTTTAACTTCACCGAGATGAAAGTTTACATAATATATCTTATCAGACATTATCCAATTCAAAAAATAACTTCCTCAAGTGGGGAAATTATTTCGGCCTCGCCCCTAACCCTGTGAAGATATGTTAACTCAATGACCATTATTAATTATCGTAAGACTCCTTTATTAATTTACTAAGATAGCCCTCCGGATCATCCACTGCCTTTTCTGTGATCAAAAAATCTCGGCATCCGGTTTTCTCTCTGATGAGTTTGAACCCGTGTTCGTAATTCTTCATAAGTTGGGCGCAGATATCAAAGGCATTTTTCCCGCTTTCCATAGATTCCCCGGCTATCCTGTCTAACGCTCTGTCAGCAAAGGTTATATGGAACATGTATTTATCAGAGAACCATTCTTCAAATCTTTGAATTTCTTTGAAGGACACGGACAGTTCTTCAAGCATTGTGCTTATATACAGGTTCTTAGCTATAGCGGTGTCGATTACCAGATCCATCCTGTTCCCGGTAAGGACAATCCCATATCTCTCAAGAAGTTCCTTCTCCCGTTTCCTCAGGGATTCCTTCATAACCTCCTTTTCATGGGATGCGAGCCTTTCATATTTCGCCAACATGTTTTCATCATGGGGGTTTGCAATCAATCTATCAAGTTCTCTTTCAGGGTTTGCCACTGTCTCTTGTGTAACCACAAACCTCCTTATTTGTGTTGATGGCAGTTTTTTTTCAAATTTCAGGAGAACCTTTTCCACCGAACTAACCAACCCTCTAGCACCAGTTCCTTCCTGACAACCTCTTTCCGCCAGCATGCGCAGGGCCTCGTCTTCAAATAGCACGTCTATCCCGTATGCCTTGAAATCCTTCTTCTTGCTGATAATCACTGAACTGTTCGTGTTCTTTAGTATCTCGTACAGATCATCAACCCCCAATTTCTCATAGACTGCTACTACCGGTAATCTACCGATGAATTCCGATTCAAATCCATAAGTCATGAAGTCTTCAGAACTGATTTGTTTTAAAAACTCTTTCTTGTTGTCTTTGGATTTTATGTCAGCGCCAAAACCCACCCCCTGTCTGTTTAACCTTTTCTTGATTATATCTTCCAGTTCTTCGAATGCGCCACTTACAATAAAAAGTATATTTTTCGTGTTGATTGTCCGCTTCTTTTTTCTTTTTCCACTCTTCCTGAACTCTTCTAAGGCTTCCAATTGGGACACGGGGTCATGAGGCACCTTTAGGTCCACCTCTGTCTCTTCCAATGGTTTTAAAAGCGCTCTCTGGACACCGGTTCTTGATACATCAATACCTATAAGACCCCTGCTGGATGCTATTTTGTCTATTTCATCTATATAGACTATACCGTATTGAGCCAGTTCAATATCGCCGTCGGCTTCATGTACTAAATCCCTTACAAGATCCTCGACATCGCCTCCCACATACCCGGTCTCACTAAATTTTGTTGCATCCCCCTTCACAAAGGGTATGCCGATCTTCTTGGCTATCAACTTGATGAGATAGGTCTTTCCTACTCCTGTAGGACCCACCATTATTATATTACTCTTTATATTACCAATGACGCCGTATCTATCAACCCTATCCTTATTACCTTCTTCCAGCAACCGTATTCTGTTAAAATGGGTGCATATCTTAGTGGCAATTATCTCCTTAGCCTCTCTCTGCTTGATCACATACTGATCGAGATACGCCTCAAGGTCCTCAGGCTTCATATAAAACCTGTTCTTCACGGTTTTCTTTTCTGCGTCACCTTTACCGGGATCTCTTTGATCGGGGTCTACCTTGGGGGCTAACGTGGGTAAGACCAATTTGATATGACCTCCGTACTTCCCCTGGAGGTATTTATTGAGCTCCTTTTCCAGTTCCCTGGGATTAGGGATTTCATCTCTCATGTTATTCGACCTTATAGATATTTTTTTATTCATAATAACATAATAACGAAATTTAAAAAAGTCAACCCTTTCAGAACCAGTCACGGAAAAAATTAAAGTAGGTCTTCTCCCCTTTCCTTTCTTTATCTATCACTGAACGCCAACTTGAGGAAGTTATTTCGGCCACGTCCCTAACACAACGTTTATCCTAGTATACTTACGGCTGTCGATCCTCTTGTGTTTCGTTTTTTCTCTCCTGTTTTTCATTAGTTTCCAAGCTATCTGTGTTGTTCAAGGTTCACCGTAACCATTCGGATTGTCATGTTGCCAATGCCACGCATGAGCAGTCATTTTATCGATTCCCCTATGGGCTGACCAAGCCAGTTCATCTTCGGCCTTAGACGGATCAGCATAACATGATGCTATATCACCCGGACGACGTGCAACAATTTTGTACGGTACTCTCTTCCCAGAGGCCTTTTCAAAGGCAGCTATCATTTCCAGGACACTATACCCCTGCCCCGTGCCGAGATTATACGTGACCACACCGGGACCTGATATAATGTTTTCTAATGCCCTAATATGCCCAACAGCCAGATCCACAACGTGGACATAGTCGCGAACACCTGTACCGTCACGGGTGGGATAGTCATCCCCAAATACGAAAAGTTCCGGTAGCCTACCGATAGCCACCTGTGTGATATACGGGAGGAGATTATTTGGAATCCCATTCGGATCCTCCCCAATCCGTCCGCTGGGGTGAGCTCCTACAGGATTGAAATACCGCAACAGCGACACATTCCATGTTTCATCAGCTCTGTGAAGATCCTGGAGAATCTCCTCAATTATCAATTTTGATCGACCGTAAGGGTTTGTTGCAAAAAGAGGAAAATCCTCTTTGATGGGAACTTCGCTCGGGTCTCCATAAACCGTGGCAGATGAACTGAAAACCAGGTTCTTTACCTTATGTCTTCCCATGATTTCACACAGGACTAGAGCCCCAGTAACATTGTTGTGATAATACCGGAGAGGATCTGTCACAGATTCGCCAACCGCCTTAAGCCCTGCAAAATGAATAACTGCATTTACGGGGGAGCTTTCAAAAACCGCATGGAGGGCTTGTTTATCAAGCAGGTCAACCTTATAAAATTCCAGGTTCCTCCCGGCAAGCTCTTGAACCCTTCTCAAGGATTCTTCCTTGCTGTTACAAAGATTATCAACAACCACAACCTCATACCCTGCCCCCAATAGTTCCAGGCAGGTATGGCTTCCAATGTAACCCGCGCCACCGGTCACCAGTATCCTCATGGATCTTCCTCCGTCATGCTGTGCACGGCTATAACTCCCAATCCGGGTTCCCTCATCCATCCCGCCGCCTTAAAAAGGCCTCGATCCTTACTCGCCCCAGACACGAACGGTCTGTTTCTGCCAGATACCCCCAAGAATACTGAAGGTATTCATGTCTGCGTAGTAAGAACGATGCAAGCCAAACTGTTTAGCCGCATCACCTATTGCCCTGCTGTTCCACTGAGCGTTAATACCAATGCCGGTTACAGGTTCCCTCATCCCTCGGGTATCAATAGTGGCGAGCCTTGTTCCCCGGGGGGTTTTATCCATGTTTGTAACCAAGGGAACTGTCACATTCGTAAAGATCAACCCACGTGAGCACCCGGCGCATGTCAGACCAATGAAAAAAATTAATGGAATCCATAGTCCATAGGATCGCATAGAAGCCATGCATCGGATTCTAATCACCATATGCAATAGTCGTTTGTCGGGAATACAAACCGAACAAAAAGCTGAAGTGTTCGGTATCCAAATGGTTGATCGTACGGATATTGCCGTTCTCCGCAGCGGCTGCAACACCAGCATCACCCCAAGCAACCAACCAAAGGACAGAGTATACACTTGACAGTCCAACTCTCTTGCCGAGTTGGGTTTGAGATACATCCGTATCAAGAGGCAGTTTCACCTTTGCATAAATGCACCCTGACACCAAAATCGAACAGAGAAGAACTAAAAGCAAAACGTGACATAAAGACCGCTTCATTGAAAGACTACCCCCCTCTCCCCTCCCATTTATGAGGTATATATCCTTGAGTTTTCGAAAAATAGTTGGCCGGAAAAACAATGATTTGGAATGATTTTTGCCACAGGTGTCCTAAGCTTGTCCCCTCGAAGGAGGGGAAGTAGTATAGATGGAAAGCATACGGTACTACCGGACGTCATTCCCGCGAAGGCGGGAATCCAGAGGTAAGAATGGAAAAGCAGTT
>DAOWME010000071.1 GCA_030643245.1 Deltaproteobacteria bacterium | reverse complement strand
GTTTGAGCATTTTAGTGAGCGTTAAGAAAGAACAGGGGAAAAGCCTCGTTTTTTGAATGTTTGTAGTTCCAAAACCTATAGGTTAAATTTAGTAGCTTTAGACTGTTCTTTCTCTATGCTCACTTAGATGCGAGTTCTGCACGGGTTAAAATTTGACCACCGTTGAAGCAGCCATAATTTCAAAAGTGTAAACCTATATATGAAGGATGCAGACTATTCCTGCGGTTTTGCGTTTTCAGATCGAACAAATCTGACCTAAATCTGAGCGCCAACTTGAGGAAGTTACTTCGTCCCCGTCCCTAACGCATCTTAATTGATAACAAAAGGCCAAGGTTAATGTTAAGTTAAGATCCCGTCCGAGGTAAGTTGGTCAACTTCTTCTTTGCTGTACCCCAAAAAGTCAGTTAACACCTCTTTTGTGTGCTGCCCAAGTAACGGCGCAGGGGTCTCCATTTTGAGCGGCGTCTTTGAAAAAATCATAGGGAATCGATTATATTGCGTTATGCCCATCACAGGGTGATCGAGGTTTACCAGGAAACCCCTTTCCCTCAAGGCTTCGTCTTCAGAGACATTCCTCCCATCATACACCAACCCCGCTCTGACACCGTTCTCTATGAGTCTTTTAAACAATATTTCACCATACTCCATCTTCGTCCAACCTTCAATCCTTTGGTCAAGCTTATTCTGATTCCGAAGTCTATCTTCAAGTGTTTTGAACTTTTCGCTTTCCGCCCACTCCGGATTGCCCATAAAGGCCTTTAACTTCCCCCATTCTTCATCGTTAAAGACCGTTATGGCTATCCACTTTCTGTGTCCTATTACCTTATATATGCCGTGAGGCGCCGCGTTCCTGTCGTGATAACCAGACGGGCGTTCCACCTTTCCGTGGTCCACGTAGGCCATTATGTCTGTAGGTTTCATGCATATGGACGCTTCTGCCTGAGAGACCTCAACGGTTTGACCCTTTCCCGTCTTTTTCCGGTGCATGAGAGCCGCGATAATGCCGAATAAGGTGTGAGTAGGCACCATTACATGATCCGTATAGTTTGTACCGGTGCCGAAGGGCATCTCTCCAGGGAATGCCGCTAAATGTGTCAAACCTACAAGCGCATTGAGGTTTATTCCAAAACCCATATAGGAACTGTGCGGCCCTGTGTTCCCCTGTAGGCTCATGGTCACATAGATAATGTCAGGCTTGATCTTTTTTACATCCTCATACCCGAGGCCCCACTTTTCCATCTGTCCTGTCCGGAAGTTATTGATTACAATATCACTCTTTTCTATTAAGCGAACTGCCACTTCCCTTGCTTCTGGGCTAGCCATATGTAGCGATATGCCCTTCTTGTTGGGATTCCTATTAGCAAAATAACCACTCCTTTCAAGACCTTCGCAGATTCCATCTTTGAAAGGGCCTCCTTTCCTCACTAGGTCGGGTCTCTTCCGTGACTCTATCTTGACGACTTCAGCCCCGCATTGTCCCAGAAAATTTGTGCAAATCGGTCCTGCACCGGCCCATGTGAAGTCACAGACAACGATACCGTCAAATGGTCTCTTCAAATTCTTCGACATAAACCACACCCTCTTTATGCAATGTCTCTATCTCGTCTTCCGTATATTCCAAATTTTCCAATATCTCTCTTGTATGTTGACCCAATGTTGGGGCAACTTCTCCTACTTGCCATCGACACTCACCCAACCGATAGGGTGCGCCGGGAAAGATAATATCTCCATCGAGGTTCTCATGATAGACTGATTCCCAAAAACCCCTCTCGTGAAAATGAGGGTTTGCCCACAGGCTCTTTCCATCGGCGACAGGTGTAATAGCAACCCGATGTTCCTGTCCGTCTTCATATAATGAAGCCATGTCATGCTTTTTCATATACTCACCCACTACACGTTCGTATATCTCAAATGCCTCATCCGTGCGTCTATATTCTGGAGAATACCACTTCTCCCCCTCAAGCAACTCTGCGCCCTCTGCACGTATATCCTTCATCCAGTTGACGAAAGTGTCCCACATGTGAGAATTACCCCAGGCCACTGCCGCAACACACACATAACCGTCTTTACAAGGCACCAGACCGAATCCGACACCTGCTTCTTCCATGCTGTGCCCGCGTCGACAGACTCCCTCCAGATCCTGATACTGGATGGCGTTCTCAAGGGCCGTGGCAACGGACTCCTGAATTGAAATATCCACAAATTGTCCTTCTCCTGTATTGCCGGCATGAAACAACGCAGCGATGCTGCCTACAGCGGCATGCGCCTCTGCCATACGGTAGGACTGGTTATCCGGCGCCCTAACCGATTTCCGGTTACCTGTGCCTCCCAGATATAAGAAACCTCCAAGCGCGGCGGAAACCATATCGGAAGTCGGATAATCACGATATGGACCTGTTGAACCAAATGGAGTGATAGCGGTGTGGACCAATTTGGTGTTTACTTCATTAAGCTTTCTATGGGAGAGATCGAGCTTATCGAGATAACCGGGGGAGAAACTCTCAAGCAGAAGGTCAGCCCATCCGCATAGTTTGAGAAAGATCTCCCTACCCTTCGGCCTATTCACATCTAAGGCGATTGCCCTTTTCCCGGCATTATAGTAAAGAAACTGAAGGCCTCCTTCTCTATCCGGTCTGTCTTTGTGAAACGGTCCCATCTCTCTCACTGGGCTACCGTCAATCGGTTCCACGTAAATCACATCCGCTCCTAAACCAATGAAGAGTTTTGCAGTATAGAGACCTACCTCACCTGTAATATCCAATACTTTAACCCCTTCTAGCGCGAAATCTTTAGGCTCTTCTTGGTTCATGACGCGTATATCCTCCATTCTGGATTAGGGACGTGGCCGAAACAACTTCCCCATTTGTACATCTCATCTTCAGGCCATCTTTGCCCGATCTTCAAGCACAAAATCCTCGAAATAGGCAAAACTATTCCTGTGGTTTTGTATTTTCAGATCGAACAAATCTGACCTAAATCTGAGCGCCAACTTGAGGAAGTTATTTCGGCCCCGTCCCTTACCTGATATAACAATCTAGAAGAAAGTATTTTAGGTCCTAACCCTCGGTCCCCTTTAAGACTCATAATATACCACGCCTTGATGCTTCTTGGAAGGCAATATTTATCTTTCAGAGTACGTAACTGGATTACATATGATCAGACTTCCTCGCCCATAACCTTGACAGAGGAAGGATTTTATCCTATACTGCCGACTATCGCAAGGGAATCTTGGCCGTCCCTATGGAGAACACTTGAGAGGTTAGAGAGAACCTCTAGAGACGCGCCATGACCGACATCCGTCTTTCCGGACCGAAGGAGGAATGCGTGTATCCGTGTTCGGTCTTAAAGCATGCCAAGAGGAAACGCTGGGAACCGGTGTGAGGTCGATAATATATGGTATTTTTCTGGAAGAAGCAGACAGAAGTACGCCAGATGATCAACAAGTATCTGGATACTGTTGATGCCTGCATGGAACAATTTCGGGAGTCCATGATGCGGTTTTTGGTTACCGGCTGCACGCAGGAGTTCGAACGAGAGTTTGAAAAAGTACATAAGTTCGAATCAGAGGCCGACGACTTGAGACGCAAAGTCGAGATGACCCTCTACGGTAAGGCCCTCCTCCCTGACTCCCGAGGCGACCTGCTAGTGCTCCTGGAGTTCTATGACCGGATCCCCGGCGTAGCGGAAGATGCCCTCTTCCTGACGAAGGTCCTCTGCCTGGAAATACCGGAGGAGATGCTCGAAGATGTTCAGAAGTTGGTGGAAGTAAACGTGGAAGCCTACAGCAGGGTACGAGAATCCATGAATACCCTTTTTGACAACCCCAACGAGACGCTTGACCAGACACGTGGTGTGGATGCCAAGGAAAGTGAGTCTGATAAGCTGGAACGCACACTTATCGAACGAACTTTCAAGTCGGATATGGATGTAGGCGAAAAGATGCTGTTCAAGGAACTTGTCCAGCTCGTCGGCAAGATCTCGGACCAGGCCGAAAATACCGCGGACCGAATCGGAATAGTGGCCATAAAAAGACAGATCTAGGGACCATGTGGCAGATTACCTCCGCTATCTTCCTCGGATGGGCCCTGGGGGCCAACGATGCGGCCAACATATTCGGCACGGCCGTAGCCTCCCGGATGATTCGGTTCTGGACTGCGGCAAGCGTATGCCTTGTCTTTGTCTTGCTTGGTGCAGTTCTGCAAGGGCAGGCGGGGATAGCTACGTACCGTTCGATGAGCAGCATCTCTCTCAACGCAGCCTTCCTCGTTGCCCTTTCCTCGGCGCTCACAGTTACCCTCATGACCTTCCTCAAACTGCCCGTCTCCACTTCCCAGGCCGTTGTAGGCTCACTGGTATGCATGGGTCTCGTGGAGGGCACTTTCCGTTGGCAAATGCTGGGTAAGGTGGTGATCTGTTGGGTGGGAACACCCCTGGGGGGGATGATCTTCACCGTCATCCTCTATTTCCTTGTGGGCAAGTTTTTGAATGGACTCCACCTCAATCTTTTCCAGTATGACAAGTACCTGCGATATTGCCTTATGACAGGAGGCGCTTACGGTGCATACACCCTGGGTGCAAACAATGTGGCCAATGTCACTGGTCCATTCACCGGTCCAGGGATGCTCACGCCGTTTGAGGCCTGCTTGGTCGGTGGGCTGAGCATCGGATTAGGCATCTTCACATACAGCAAACGAGTAATGATAACCGTGGGAGAGAAGATAGTCAAGCTGGACGCTTACACGGCTTTCATTGTGATCCTGGCCGGAGCAGTGACCGTTCATATCTTTGCTTGTATCGGCGTTCCGGTCTCCACCAGTCAGGCCGTGGTGGGGGGGGTTCTCGGCGTCGGTTTGGCCAAGGGTGTCAGGACAATCCACATCAAGAGGGTTTACCGGATCTTCTACGCCTGGGTAGGTACTCCGACCATCTGCTTCGCGGTTACCTTCCTCCTTTATCTTCTCCTGAACCGGCTTCCGGCACTGTGAATACTTCGTTCAGCCACTAAATAAACTGATCTACCCCGCTGAGCAGGCTCATACCCTGGCTTTTTGAGAAGTTACGTATTGGAGGACTTACATACAGACAAAAGACTATGAATAGAGCATTGTCTTACGCTTCTTTTGACGTCTTCCCAGGACTAGACCGATTACCAACCCGAGGAGAAGCACCATAGCCCCTGTGACAAACCAGGTGTTTCTCCTGGAAGAGCTCAACTCCTGATTCTCTAACGTCAACTCTTGAATGGTGCTTTGAACGGTCTTTAATGCAGATACAGTAGCCTCATGTGTTGCCCTTAGCTCCAAATACTCGGCAGAGCCCTTCTTCAGTGATTCATAGTCCTTTTGTATTTGAGTAAGGGCCCCTGTATTTTGTCCCAGCTTTTTTGAGACCTTGTTTGCTAGATTGGCAGCTTCCGTCCGTTCCTTCTCAGTTGTGGCCAGCTTCTTCTTAAGCCCGGCGTTTTCCTTCTGCAACGAAAGGGCCTGTGACTCCCACGGGAGGCGTGTTATTAGATAGCGGCTTAAAATCCAGCCCTCCATCTCTTCCCCCCTCTTCTCCATCAAAACACTAACATAGCTCCAATTATCCTTAGAATTCAAGACCTTTATACGCTTACCTGAAGGGAGCAAGGCAAGAATTTTGTTTTGAGAGGTGGGACCGGTGCGAAGTGTCACCTTAAAAGAATCTGTTATATAAGCCCTGGCAGCCCAAGCAGATTCACATATGGAAAAAAAACCTATCGTAACAGAACATAGTATGAGTAGAAATCCCTTCATCCTTATACCCCCCAATAGGCTTCCTTCTGTTCCTTCCCAAAACCGCTTCTCGTCATATCTCGGCACCCTATACGAGTGAATTGCTGTAAATATTCCCTCTCAAGAATCACATAACGCAACTCCCATAAATTTTTATTTAAACACAGCGAGACAACATAATCAACAGATTTTCTATTGGATCCTTAGTAACTGTAACTTGCCTCCTTATGACCTCAATTCGTGGTTCCTTCCTTGAGAGATCATTTCTAAGTTTCAAAACCGCAGACTCCAGGCTATCAAACCTTTTGTTAAGATTCCCCAGAGTATCTGCACCCATATCATTTGAACTCCCACATTACAAAACCCAGTATGATCGATCACAGGGTAAGACAGCTATTTTTCAATCCCTGGCAGAGCCTTGCCGAATTGATTCTCTTAGCAGCAGTGTGAGTACCTCGTCATCATAGGTAATCTTTTCAACAATCGTTTTCATTCGCGCCGAAAGCCTCTTATAGCCCCAAATACAACGACGCCTAGTTTCTTCCCAGCCTTCACGTTGAAAGTATAATGGCATGTTCACCTCGAAATAGGAAAGACTATCAGCGTCCTTCAGCAAATCAGAACGGGGATCCCCACCCACTTCGTGAAGCATCACTAAGCGGCAGGCTTCGTCAGCTATAGGTTTTGCTATGCCGCACCCATTGAGAATTTCTTGCAGAATCTTCGATCCATTGCGTGCATGGACGGCTTTGAACGCATCATAGTCGCTGAAGGATGCGCGACTGACTCTTTGTGCCTCATCTGCCCGCTCAATATCATGGGCCAGGGCGGCGATCTGTAATGACGGATCAGCCTCAGGATCAAGTTTTAACAGCCATTCAAGAGTGTTTTCCGCATGTTGGGGGTCCTCCGGCACCATGGAACGGGCGATGATCGCCCGTATTTTACGTTTTGCGCAGTCCACACTATCCATGATCTCGGCAGATGATCAAGCGACGTAAGATTTCAAGATTCATCACAACCGCAACTATTATCAACACGAGGTATGGCTGATTGAATACGGCGCCAAGGAATATCAAAAAGGCGCGGACATCTCGTCCAAGCCGGAATCCTTTCTTGATCCGGTCACGCATGAGACCGTCATACTTGTCTGCTGTGTAACTCAACATGAAGGAACCGATTATCGCTAAAAACCCGATCCACAAGACAAGGCCCTGTGTTGTGTTGAGATACACGTGCCATGTGAGACCGAAGAGAAGGAAGGCATCAGCATACCGATCCAGTACCGCGTCGAACCATCCTCCGTAGACGGTACTCTGGAACTTGAGCCTCGCCACTTCGCCATCGGAACCGTCAATGATGGAAGCGAACTGTGCCAGAATACCTCCCAGAAGCAAGGTTAGATAGCCGCCAATCGCAAAGAGTCCGGCTGCCAGTACGGAACATAAAAAGGAGAAAAGGGAAATCTGATTGGGGGTTACATCAAACCTGGTCAACTGGCGGGAAAACATCATTGAGATGGGCCGGTTCAGATAACGTGACACAGGACCATCACTGGACTTATCACTCAGCTTACCGAGAAGGGCCTTTTCAGCTTTCCTGAAGGCAACGGGATCATCCACATCAATCCAGAAGCCGCTTGTTTTGACCGCTTTGGCCTGTCCCTCAACGGCCAGAACCCGCACTGCTCCGGACAAGGTCATATCTCCATTTTTTCCCTTGCACAGCTCCAGAGCATCAAATATGGCGGGCGAACAGAGGAAAATACCCGTATCAAAACCATTGAAGTCGGTTAGCCCCTTGCCGATATTATTGATCTTTCCATTTTCAACCCTTACTCGGGTGACATCCTCCATGTCAATAAGAGGATTACGGGTGTTTTCATCCACGGACAATGCGATTTCACCTGCTTCCAGAGAAGACTCCATCAAGCTATGCAAAATGGACGGATCAAAGAGGTGGTCCGTCATGAGCAACAAAAAGGGTTCGTCCAGATGTTCCCGTGCCTTGAGTACAGAAAGGCCGTTCTCTTTATCCCAATCATCATTGACCAGGGTCGTAATAGGGATCTCCAGACGATCCGATAGGCTGTTCAGGAAGGCACGAACCAGATCCCCTTTGTATCCCGTAACTACATAAAATTCATCCGCCCCGGCCGCACTGGCGGAGCGGATGACCCGTTCGATCAAGGGGATGCCCAGGATAGGGATCAGAGGTTTACTGTCGCCCTTCTGCCTCATCCTTTTGCCCTTTCCTGCGGCAATGATCAAACACTTCATCGCTCAGTCGCCCCTTATGAAGTCTTCGATCATCTGAAATGCTTTATCATCGGTGAACTGGCGCGAGGGATGTTTGCAGAAATAAGCTGACGGCGCAGAGAGCACGCCCCCCAGCCCCCTACTCAATGCCAGTTTTGCACAACGAATGGAGTCAATGGCAATGCCCGCCGAGTTGGGCGAATCTTCTACGGAAAGGCGAAGCTCCAGGTTCATAGGTACTTCACCGAAGAGTCTTCCTTCCATGCGAATGAAGCAAATTTTATTGTCGTTCTGCCAAGGCACATAATCGCTGGGCCCTATATGAATATTTTCATCGTCCAGACGTTCGGCGGCAACCGACTGAACCGCCTCGGTCTTGGATTCCTTCTTTGAGGCAAGACGGCTACGGTTGAGCATGTTGAGAAAATCGGTATTGCCTCCGGTGTTGAGCTGGTAAGTACGCTCCAGTTTGACGCCCCGCTTGTTGAACATATCTGTCAGTATTCGGTGGGTGATGGTTGCTCCCAACTGAGCTTTGATGTCGTCGCCTATGAGCGGGATGTTTTTGTCCTCGAAACGCTTCGCCCATACCGGGTCACTGGCGATGAACACCGGAATATTGTTTATAAAGGCTACCTCTGCTTCCAATGCGCAGTCGGCGTAAAACCGAGTCGCCTCTTCGGAGCCCACGGGAAGGTAATTCAAGAGGATTTCCACACCTGACTCCTTGAGTACGTTGACGACCTCTTCTTCGGTTGGCTCCGGTTCATCGGTTACGACAAAGGTACGCTTGGGATCATAATCCTTCATGTGGTCGGAGAAACCATCCAGTATCCTGCCCATCAGCACTGTGACGCCGGATTTGGGAATGTCCGGGCAAAAGACAGTTGTACAGTTGGGTTCACAGAAAATGGCGTCACGCACATCAACCCCAACCTTGCGTTTATCGATATCATAAGCCGCAACTACTTCAATGTCCCCGGGTGTATACCCCCCGATCTCCCAATGCATCAAACCGATGGTCTCTTCCGGGTTCTTATCCTGGTAGTAATGAATTCCCTGGACCAGGGAACTCGCACAGTTTCCAACTCCAATAATAGCAATTCTAGTTTTTTTCATAAATGTCCGCTACCTCCTTAACCTAATGGGTTTGTGTAGAAATAAGACTGCGGCATTAAAACCCAATACCCGTGAATGAATTCCATTCATCCACGGGTATTGCACTAAAACCTTTTTGACACTATTCGCCACAAGCATCCAGACCTATTGCAGGTTTAACCTTGTCGCCGCAATACTCAAGGGTGCAGTCCGCCATCCTGGGCCTATTATTTATCCAAGGGCCTGTAGAATTCATACTTCCGGGTGCTCAAAAATGTGTAAGTTGCAGACCTTACGGAAGTGATGACCGTAGATCGCAAAGGTGATTACCAGTGGAAACAGCCCTGGGCGGCGGAAAATCGTCCACAACAAGATCCTCCAGTACTGAAATCGTTCCCTACCAAAGACACCCAAACGGACGCTGGAGCGGACGAAGGCCAACAGGCGCTGAAAGTCCAGCGGTGATTCGATCTTTGGCGCCTTATATTCTCTGAGGAAGGTCTTGACACGCTGGTAATAGAGTTTGGGCGAATAGATGTGACGGAGTATGTTCCTGTAACCCTCATATAACTCAGCAATGTCCATCCTGGGTATTATATTCGTCGTTCCGTTTGCGTTGTCCCCGGACATCCGACCTACCAGGCGGCCTTCCTGTTTCATGCGTTTGTATAACCTTGTACCGGCAGGGGCTTGAAGTATGCCTACCATAGCCGTCACAATACCGCTTTTCTGGATAAAATTGATCTGCCGTTGAAAAATGGAATGCGTATCACTGTCGAACCCGACAATAAACCCCCCCTGCACTTGCAACCCTGCTCGCTGGATGAGTTTTACACTTTCGGCCAGGTCCCGGTTTATATTCTGTCTCTTGTTACATTCGGCCAGACCTTCCTCATCAGGTGTTTCTATCCCTATAAAGACCGCGTCAAACCCAGCCTCAACCATCATCTCCATCAATTGTTCGTCATCTGCTAGATTCACACTGGTCTCAGTGTTAAATGGCATTCCTCTCTTGTCTTTCCGCCACTGGATTAACCGGGGTAAGAGTTGGGCCTTGAGATACCGCTTGTTTCCGATGAAGTTGTCATCCACAAAGAATATCTGGCCCCGCCATCCCAATCGATAAAGACCATCCAACTCGTCAATAACCTGTTCGGCGGTCTTGATCCGAGGCCGATTTCCAAACAAAACCGTTACATTGCAAAACTCGCAATCAAAGGGGCAGCCTCGGGAAAACTGGATGCTCATGGATGCGTATCGTTTCATCTCAGCCAACTCCCACATGGGAGCCGGTGTCTCCCGGATGTCACAAAAGTCGGATGTTTCGTAAACGCGTTTGCTGCGACCCTTTTCCATATCTGCCAGAAAAGGTGGGAGCGTCAATTCGGCTTCATTCAGCACAAAATGATCGACTTCTTCAAATGCCTTGTACTCGCTGGTGAAGAGTGGTCCGCCTGCAATGACCTTGATGCCTGCTTCCTTGCACCGCAAAATGGCTTGACGCGTGGACTCCCTTTGCACTACCATACCGCTGATAAAGGCCAAATCAGCCCATTCCAGGTCTTTTTTTTTGAGATCCCTCACATTAAGATCGATCAAGCGTTTGGACCATTCTTTGGGCAGCATGGCGCCCAACGTAAGCAGACCAAGTGGCGGGGAGGCCGCTTTCTTATGAATGAATTTGAGTGCGTATTTGAAACTCCAGAATGTGTCCGGGAATTCAGGGTATATCAAAAGAGCTTTCACTGGTCCTCCTTTTCTGTAGAATTTTGAAGTTGTTGTTATCTCCTGCCAAATCAATCCAGCTATGATCCGGAAATAGATTCATAGGAAGGGGAATATTGATAACTTTTCAATAACTTATGGTAGATTACTGATAGCTTAGGGACGAGGCGGAAATACATTCATCAATTTAGCGTTCAGATTTAGGTTGGATTTGTTCGATCTGAAAACGCAAAACCGGAAGAATAGCAGCGCCTGTTTTGAGGATTTTTTGTTTGAAGATCGGGCAAAGCCGGCCTGAAGATGAGATGTCTAAATGGGGAAGTTATTTCAGCCTCGTCCCTTATTAATAAAGAGGCAACACCTCGACTTTTCAGAAGTTACATGGAAAAGACGAACAAAGTTAAGTGAATACATTTATTTCGGGGCTACATGGTCTTGATATCGCGAAAGGCGTAAAAAAAAAGTTTACGCGACGAGATACGCACCCATATTTTCCGTAAAATCCAGGTAACCCCTGATATTACTGGTGCCTAGGGCCGGACTCGAACCGGCACGGGGACAGGCCCCGAGGGATTTTAAGTCCCTTGCGTCTACCAATTCCGCCACCCAGGCACTCATGGTTACACAATTCGAAAAGACTGACAGAAGCGAAGAAGGGCGAGGTTTTAACCATTTAACCATATGTATTTTTGTTAACCTTATAGTATTTTTGAAAAAAGTTGTCAACTTTTTATTTCCTGGTCCAGCAATCCTAATCAGTGTCCATCCAGAAATGAGGATTTTTGTTCAAGATCAAGGCATGCGAAAAAAATAACCGC
>DAOWME010000238.1 GCA_030643245.1 Deltaproteobacteria bacterium | reverse complement strand
GTGGCAAAAATCATTCCAAATCCTTGTTTTTCCGGCCAACTATTTTTCGAAAACTCAAGTAAATGGACTTCTTGAGAAAAGGGCACGAGTTGGTTTCCAATTCAGAAATGAGCAATTTTTTCTCTGAGCAAGGCAGCACGACGGTTTTCGCCGAGGCATACATAATCGTACGTCGCAGGCGGAAACCGGAGGAGAACGCAGCTCAGGGGAAAAAGGGCCATTTCTGGATGGAAACTAATTAGGGACGGGGACGAAGTAACTTCCTCAATTTGGCGCTCATTTAAGCCCTATCCCTCCAATCAGTTGACCTTGCCATAGGATGCTCTTGCTCGAACGAAGGCGATAAACTCCTGGAGCAGTCTGGAGATCACCCTTTCCTTGCGATAAATGCAGTAAAAATTCCTCTTCAGCTTGAGTTCATCTACGGAGATGACCTTGACGAGACCGAGGGCTTCGCTCTTCTTGGCAGCCAAGTTCGAGACAAAGGCTATCCCTATCCCTGCCTCCACCGCCGAGACTACCGACTGCGTTGTGCCCAACACCAAGGTTGGGGAACAACGCCGCAAATCATATCCCGTGGCAAGGAGCAGTGCCTCGAGGCTGCGTTGTGTGCCTGATGTACTATCGCGGAAAATCAGCGGCTCCTTCTCCAGCTCCATGAGGGAAACCTTTTCTCGTTGGGCAAAGGAGTGCCCTGAAAAGACCGCAAGAACGATCTCGTCCTCTGCCAATTTGAACGACTCAAGTCCCATGCCTTCCGGCGCTATTCCGCAAATCCCCACCTCATATTCCCCCTCTTGCACCTTGGCAGCCGCGGTGTAGGAATCGAACACAGCTACCGAAGGCCTCGTACACGGATATAGACCTTTGAATTCCGCTAGTAGGCGTGGAACGATGAATTCACTCGGTATAGTGCTGGCAACTATAGCCAAATCACCCACAACCTTATCGCGCAGTTGATCGAGATTGTTCAGGAAGTGAGTCAGTTCTTCTTCAATGACAATGGCAAAGCGAAATAAGAGCTTCCCCGCCTGTGTCATCTTAATCACCTTGTCTTTGCGGTCAAGCATCCGAATGCCAAGATCTCCTTCCAAACGTCGTATTTGAAAAGAGACCGCAGGTTGGCTGATCGAAAGCCGCTTCGCTGCCTCGGAAAAGCTCCCCAATTCCACCACCATGAGATAAGTTTTGAGATAGTCCAGGTTCACAACAGCCCCCTGAATAATTTCCTTATAGCATTTCACCTTGTCAAGAAGTCAACGCCCCTACCTCCCCCTAAGTGGGGAGGTAGGGGCGAAAAAGAAAATTACATTTCAATCTGATCATAGATATACCATCCTCACCAAAATGGCAAGCGAATAAGGACTATTCAAGTAAAAACGATAGCTTGGAATTATGAATGACCCCAGCAACATAAAAAATTCTTATGAGTCACATAAAAAATCTTGACAAGCGAAATACTTCATGTTAGGAGATAGACAATAAACACATATTAATCCTGATTTTGTTGTAGAGAATGTTATCTGACGCGGGGGATGAAAATTGAGAGGCACAACCATAGCTTTATCAGGTAAAGGTGGAGTGGGTAAGACAAGCCTGTCAGCTCTTATAATAAACAAACTGTCCAAGATCGGTAGTGTGCTGGCCATAGATGCCGACCCCGATTCCAACCTTCCCCAGGCTCTCGGGGTGACAGTTCAAAAGACTATAGGGCGTGTGAGAGAGTCCATCATAAACGCACCCGCGCGGAGCAAGGCGGCAATGTCCAAAGAGACCTTTGCAACTCTTGCCTTACACGAGGTTATTGAGGAATTCCCTAAATTCGATGTGGTGGTTATGGGACATTCCGAGGGGGGCGGATGTTACTGCTTTCTCAACAGCATTATCCGTCAGTTGATAGACTTCAGGGCGAACAGCTATGATTTCACAGTCATAGATTGCCATGCCGGTCTGGAGCATCTCAGTCGTCGCACCACAAAAGGGGTCGATGTTTTAATCGCGGTTACCGAGGCAACAAAGAACGGTATCTTGACCGCCAAAAGAGTCATTGAGCTCTCAAAGGAACTCTCCATAGATATTGGAACGACTATGGTTGTGGCGAACAAGGTTTCCCCTGCATTAAGGTCATCATTAGATAGAACGGTTGAGGAGAACGGACTTACGATAGATGCTTATCTACCTTTTGATGAAGATATGGCCCGCCTCAGTCTTTTTGGGAAGCCGGTAGTGAGCTTATCGGGAGATTCCCCTCTCATCGCTGCGGTGGACAGGGTTTGTGAGAGAATACTTGAAGATTGTGGAATAACCGGCTCTGAATTGAGTATGTCGAGGATACAGTAGCTGGAAGTAAAAAAACAAGGATACTTTAATTTATCAATCAATTAAATCAGGGAGGTAAGTAAGATGGCAGAGAGAGAACTAAAATTAAAACATGCAGGCCCCACTCTTGCTTTTGTGGAAAAAGAGATGGGAGATAAGTTGGGGGCGCCACGGACATGGCAGTTGCCTGACCTGGAACATGCCTATGACGGTTTGGATGATATCGGACAAGGGCCTGAGTACTTCAGCCATGTTAGGAAAGGAGAGTATCATCTCGACCTTGGGGGGCCGAAGACAGGATACAATGGGTACTACTTTACTGACATATGCGAAGACCCGGATCATGTCATTGACGGAAAGGTAACCTTGTACGGTCCCGATATCCACGAGATACTCCCGGACACCACACTGCCGTTCGGTCTGCACTGGAAGGTCTATGGTGAGGATCTGTCACACCTCCATGCCGAATACATGGGGAGGCAGGTGATGACCGCCTGTATGACCACGGAGGGTTGGATGATAACAGGGGCCGCTTTTGAGCCCTGGATCAGGCTCTCGAAGAAGGCTTCACCTAAATACAAGGGGTTTCATCAGTTTGCCCAGATCTTGAGGGCATATAGTAGGACGACTTCCCCTTTGCTTGAGAAGATAGAGATGGTTGTAACCTTAGGGGTTCCTGTTGTTGGCGGACTGGTTGAAGGCGCCCCTCCGGGCGTGCCCCCTGAGGCCATGGCCGAGATTTCCGAGAAACTCCAGAAAAGGCAGGAAGTCTATGATGCCTGGTCCAAAGAGATGCAGGACGCCGATGTTGACATGTTCTACGGCTGCACCCTGTGCAAGATGATCGCCCCGAACCATGCATGCGTTGTTGCCCCTTCAAACGTGCCTTTCTGCGGTTTTGCGTCCTGGGCAGGGATGAAGACCACCCATGAGGTTGAGCCCGGCGGATACATATTTCCCTGTCCCAGAGGAGAGCTGATCGATGAGGATATGAGTTGGTATAGGGGTGTGGACGAAGAGATATGGGAAAGGTCCAATCACAAATACCACCACTTCTTCCTAAACAGCACCATCCTCTACCCTGCCACAAATTGTGGCTGTTTTGAAGCCGCATCCTTCTACATCCCTGAAGTGGATGGTATCGGGATAGTGAACCGGCGTTACAATGGTGAGACGCCCTTGGGCATTCCGTTCTCCACCCTGGCCGGGTTCATGAGTGGCGGGGAGCAGAATCATGGGTTTAAAGGCTTGAGCGTCCGCAACATGATGATGCGAGATTTACTTCGTGGGGATGGCGGCTGGCATAGGGTTGTCTGGATGCCGAAGGATCTTAAGCTGGAGATAGCCGATGCTATACCGGAGGAGGTCTATGACAAGATCGCAACAGAGGAGGACTGCTTAGATCCCGATGATCTTCTGGAATTTTTGCGGGACAAGGGACATCCCATTGTGAAGAAGTTCTGGGTCAACGGCGAGCCTCAGCCGGTGAGGGTACCGAGACCCAGCGAAGCTTGGCCTGAGGAGGAGCTGCAGCGGGAGATCCAAAAGGTGAAGAGGGCAAAGGAGCTTTAATGGTGATGCTCAGAGAAGAGATCATTGGCGCCCTTAACCGAATGGGGGCGAAGGAGTTCAAAAAACACATATTCAATGGCTTTCACATTCGGGAGATAGAAGAGGAGGCCTTATTGACGAGCCTCTTCAGCGGTCATCACCTGCTTATCCTCGGTCCCCCTGGGAGCGGAAAGACCGATGTGGCAAGGAGGATCAGCGGGATATTGGATGATATTGAAGTAGTGGAGAGCTGCCCCTTAAATTGCCGTTTGGAGGATGCCTCATGCCCCTGGTGT
>DAOWME010000008.1 GCA_030643245.1 Deltaproteobacteria bacterium | reverse complement strand
CTTATGAACTACAGTCTTGCATAAGGCTGAATGTGTAATGGGATGAAAAGTCTCGTATGTCTATTTTAAAAGTTGGCCAGGTCCTTACGTATAAGAAGCAAACGAAGCAAGCAGCCGGCGCTTAACGCAATCCTGCTCAACTGCACAGTCCCAAAAAATGGCGCTATTGAAAACAATATATTCTTTTATCGGTTTCCTGACATCCGTCATATATACAAACAAGTAGTTTATATGATTCTTACATCTTCATCTGACATTTAATAAAGCAAAAGCCATGCCAGTAATTACCATAGAACTGACTCTCATCTTTCTTTACGCATTAAACCGAGCCACATCACTATCCATTTCCGCAAGAAGGGTTGGGAGAATTATAGGGTTCAGATCAAGTACAGTGCAAATCCAAAGCAAGGACAAAATCTCTCGGTTTTCGGTACAGAGCCATGCCCGAGAACCTTCCATGAAAATATATTTAGTATAATCCGTATGTGTGGTCACACCACTTTCCGCATTTTCAACGGATTCATCAAGAACAGCCGCCCAGAAATTTCTTTTACAGGTCTTTGCCATCAGGTGTAACTCCTTCAAAGGTATAGTTTCATTAAACTCTCCCCGAAATCTTAGCGCAGGAGTAATTTCATATGAATTTTTAGTCCCGAGTCCTGTATGATATCGGTATCAAATCGAGCTTTCTTAAATATCATCTTATTTCCTGTTCCTCAAGTAAAATATTAATAATTTCTTAAAAAACCAGTGATAGTCAATTATGCCTCAGACGCGAGCGTGCAATTATTTACTTGATTATGACCATAAAAATGGCTATATTCGGGCTATCCCCCCGTGGTGATGGATTATACCGTCTGTCACACCTTCACATGGCACTCTCTGGCCGGTCACACGGAAGGGCTGTGGAGGGCATCGCGGGCACTTTGTCACGTTCCGGAGAGATACAGAAAGGTAATGATCCATGAAATTTATCGCTGATTTTCACATCCATTCCCACTATTCTATCGCTACCAGTAAGGATCTGACCCCGGAAAATTTGGAAAAGTGGGCGTTACTTAAAGGGATTCAGGTGGTGGGAACAGGGGATATGATCCACCCAGGGTGGTATAAAGAACTTGAGGAGAAGCTAATACCCTCGGACGATGGCCTCTTCCTGCTCAACCATGATTATCGTTTAGATGACGTTAAAGCCTTATATGCAGACAAGGAACCAGTTAGATTCATGCTCACCGCTGAGATCAGCAGCATCTACAAGAAAAACGGAAAAACTCGCAAGGTCCATAACCTCATAATGACTTCCTCGTTCGACACCCTCAAAAATATTCAGACAAGGCTCGATGCCTTAGGCAATATACGTTCCGACGGACGTCCCATCCTGGGGTTGCCATCTAAAGATCTGCTGGAGATTGTACTTGAGTCGGGAGATGATGCAGTACTTATTCCTGCCCATATCTGGACCCCCTGGTTTTCGGTATTGGGGTCAAAGTCCGGGTACGATACCATTGAAGAGTGTTTTGAGGATCTTACTAAATACATCTTCGCAGTGGAGACCGGTCTCTCTTCAGACCCTCCCATGAACCGTGTCTGTTCCTTCCTGGACAAATTCACCCTGATCTCTAACTCCGATGCCCATTCCCCGGAAAAGCTGGGGAGGGAGGCGAATATCTTTGACACCGAAATTACCTACGAGAGTATTATAGCTGCCCTGAATAGCCGGCATAAGCATAAGGATAAATTTTTAGGCACTATAGAATTCTTCCCCGAGGAAGGGAAGTACCACCTCGACGGTCACAGAAAATGCGGGATTAGCTGGACGCCTCGGGAGACGGCAAAGCATAAAGGCATTTGCCCGGTCTGCGGAAAGAAAGTAACAATAGGAGTGCTCAACCGGGTTATTGAGCTTGCGGACCGCACGAGCCAGGATCTGAGGACTGACGGAAATCAATTTTTCTCACTAACCCCCTTGAAAAGCCTTATCTCCGAGATTGTGGGTATAGGACCCAATAGTAAGAAGGTCAACAACTATTATGAATCGTTAGTAAAAAGAGGGGGGTCGGAATTCTCCCTTCTACTCGATCTTCCCCTTGACCGGATCAAAGAAGTGGGGGATGAGATTCTTTCAGAGGGTATCAGACGTCTGCGCAATAGAGAGGTTTACATTAAAGGTGGGTTTGACGGCGAATTTGGCAAGGTCACTGTCTTTCAGCCCGGTGAAGTTCATTCTTTGTCCCCCCAGATGTCATTGTTTGGATCTAAACCGAAAAGGCCCTCTCTGGGCCAGGCAAGACCTCGTTTGCCGTCTCACCTGAAAAAAGTCCACCGGCGGAAGGATGATGTTGTGCCGACAAGGGAAAATGCCGGCCGTGATATGTCCGTCCCTGAAAAGAGAATGAACGAAGAGCAGGCAGACGCGGTAAATCACTACCTCGGTCCGAGTCTCATCCTGGCGGGCCCCGGCACGGGGAAGACCTTTACCCTGACCACGCGAATCGTGCATCTCATAAAGGATAAGGGTGTAGAGCCATCGGAAATCCTTGCAGTTACTTTCACCAACAAGGCGGCACAAGAGATGAAGAGTCGGATAAGTCTCGCCCTTCCTCACGGGAGTACCGGCCAGTCCGTAACGGTCTCCACTTTCCATTCCCTGGGATTGGAAATCCTAAGAAAACATGCCCCTCTTCTACTGAGGTCTGCGGGGTTTGCAATTCTAGATGAAGATGATCAGAATTATGTCCTAAAAATATATCTTGATATTGACAAAAAAGAAACTAAACAAACCCTAAGTGATATCAAAGACCTTAAAAACAGGGGGCTTAGCCCCGAAGAAATTAAAGACAGAACATTTTCCCAAATTTATAGAGAATACCAGATGATCCTTGAAAAGGAGGACGCCTTTGACATTGACGATTTAATAGTCGCTCCTGTTCAACTCCTGAGTTTACACCCCGATGTTGCCAGGTCATACAGGGACAAATATCGATTCATCTGTGTGGATGAATACCAGGATATTAATCTTGCTCAATACCGGCTTATCCGACTCCTGGCGCCTGACAAGGCGGCAAATATCTGTGTGATAGGAGACCCGAACCAGGCTATTTACGCATTCCGGGGTGCGGATGTCAAATTCATCAGGAATTTTCAGGATGATTATCCTTCTGCCCGAACCTATCGGTTGAAAACCAGTTATCGCTGTTCGAACACTATCTTGCAGGCATCGACTCAGGTAATCGGTGACAGGGTCGGAAAAAGTATGATTGAGGGGTTAAACAAAGGTGTTTCCATTAAAGTCCGGGAATTTCCAACAGCCAAAAGTGAGGCGGAATTCGTTGCCAGGACCATTGAAAAGATGATGGGAGGGGTCCGCTTTTTTTCTCTGGACAGTGAGATTGCCGATGGGGATGCCCAGACTGAAATTACCTCTTTTTCTGACTTTGCGGTATTATTTCGCGTGGCAAAGATGGCCTCGGATTTGGAAAAGGCCATGAACGATCACGGCATTCCCTATCAACTGGTTGGAGAAGAACCCTTTTTCCGCCAGGAGCCGATCGTATCGATTATTGATGTGTTGCGATTGACGACCGTACCCGATAATGAGGTCCTCTTTAGGAAGCTGCAAGACAAACAGATTAAAAACATTACGGCGTCCTGGCGATCAACTCTGGAAAGAAAGACTTCGCAGGGAAAAATCAGAGACCGGATCAAGGAGATCATTACAACTCATTTTCCAGGGATCAAGGGTTCCGAAATCCGAAGAGTAGATCAACTTCTGTCTTTAGCGGATGCGTATGACGGAAATTTCCCCGGATTCCTCTCCTTTATACAACTGGGAGGTGCCGCAGACACCTATAACCCAAAAAATGAGCAGGTTGCGTTAATGAGCCTCCATGCCGCCAAAGGGCTTGAGTTCACCTCTGTTTTTATCGTGGGTTGCGAGGACGGTATCATCCCTTATTCCCTCTTCCACGAATATAGGGCTAACCTCGAGGAAGAGCGGAGACTTTTTTACGTGGGCATGACCAGGGCGCAGCAATTCTTGTATCTGACGCACGCAAACAGGCGATCTCTCTATGGCAGGTCTCTCCGTTTACCCCTATGTCCTTTTGTTTCCAGCATCACAGCAGAACTTTTACTGAGGGAAAAAGGTCAACATAAGCCGGGGGACAAGGAGACAGGGGGGGAACAGTTGTCATTCTTTTAATCGAGATACTTCAAGACACCTGGTTTGTGTAACTGCACAAGTCGTAATTTTTAAGAAGTTACTCTCGGCCTGTGTGACTATCCGGAATTAAATGGAAAGAAGGGCTTGATAAAACAAGAAGAGGCGATCAGTATATATTTCCATATCCCTTTCTGCATCAGCAAATGTCCCTACTGTGATTTCAATTCCATAGCATTATCTCCGATCCCCGAAAAAAAATACACCCAGGCCCTCATTGAGGAAATTGACTATTGTGTTAAGTATCCTTTGAAGAATTTGGGGAAAAGGAAAGTTGCGTCTATCTTCTTTGGAGGAGGGACGCCGTCGTTATTTTACCCGGACAGCATTGCAAAGTGTATTGAAAAGGTTCTTTCTCTTTTCTCACCTGGTCCGGATATGGAGGTTACCCTTGAGGTAAATCCAAAGACCGCTGACAGAAAAGAACTCAACGAGCTATGTGCGGGAGGGATCAACAGGTTGAGTATTGGGGTTCAATCCTTCCAGGATAAGTTCTTGAAAAACCTGGGGCGTGCTCATGATTCCAGTGATGCTGTTCGTGTATTGGAAGATGCCAAAATGGTCGGGTTCTCCAACATAAGTATTGATTTGATCTTCGGCATACCTGACCAAACTTTAATCGATTGGGAAAGGGACTTAGACTATGCCTTGTCTGTAAATCCTGAACATTTGTCGGTATATAATCTCACTATTGAAGAGAAGACCCCTTTCCGGGAATTACAGAGACAGGGAAAGATAACCCTGCCGGATGAGGATACTCAGGTGAGGATGTACGGACTGGCACAAGAGATGTTCACTGAAGCAGGGTATGAGCAGTACGAGATATCTAATTATGCGTCGCCGGGATTCCGTTGCACACACAATGAAGGATATTGGACCCTTAAAGAATACTTGGGGTTTGGCGCCGGGGCTCACTCTTATCTCAGGGAAGGATTATATGATAAGGGTTGGGGGACAAGGTGGAAGAACGAATCGGATCCCTTTGAATATATCTCCCGACTGTCTGACGAATGTTCTGTTGTCACGGACAAGGAGCAATTGACCAAAGAAGAGGCGATAAAGGAGGCCATATTCCTGGGGCTTCGCAGGATGGAAGGTATTTGCTTAGATGATTTTGAGGACAGGTTCGGTCTTTCCCTTGACAATACCTTCTCCGAGGTTATCCCCTATCTTGTAAAAGAAGACCTGATATCAATAAAGGATGGACACATAAAACTTACAAATAAAGGTATCCTCCTCTCAGATGATGTGTTCTTGAATTTTTTTTGAGCGTCAGAAATATGAGTTTCAAAATTTCCGTATTAAACATATAGGTTGCAGAGGAGGATCGAAAGATCATTATGTTTTCCGAGTGGACGACCATGTTGAATCTGATTGAGCCGCTGCTCGATGAACGCAGGATGGAATATGTTCGTCTGGATGGGTCTGTTCCGCAGAAAAAACGCCAGGCATTGATACATCAGTTTCAGAACGACCCGGAGTGCAAACTTTTTATTACCACCAATGCCGGTTCTACGGGCTTGAACCTGCAGGCTGCAAATACCGTCATCAATGTAGATCTGCCGTGGAACCCTGCCATGCTTGAACAGAGGATCAGTCGGGCACACCGCATGGGACAGAAGCAAAACGTTCAGGTCTTTCTCTTTGTAACGGAAGACACATTAGAAGAGAGTCTTCTCGTTACCCTGTCCGCCAAGCATCAACTGGCGCTTGCAGCCCTTGATCCGGATTCGAATGTCACCAGAGTCGATCTTTCATGCGGCATGGACGAGTTGAAAAGACGGCTGGAGGGTGAGCAGGAGTCAAGAGACGATTTGACCCCATTGTCCCTGACCCCATTGTACAAATGATGAGGCTAGGAGTTGATAAAAAACCCTTCACTACTTAAAAAATTAGAAGATGACTTCATCAAAGATGAAGGAAAATTGACTTTCAAACAGTCACTTAAGATATTTACATCTATGTGGAATGAGGGGATAGAACTTGGCATACTGCCTTCCGCCGACCCTTTAGGAGGAATAGATGTAGATATAAAGATTGCAAAGGTGCTTAATTCATGTTTGAAAAGCTCCTGTCCGAAATAGGTGCAAGTCTGAACAGACACAGCCTTCCCTACATGATTATTGGGGGGCAGGCTGTGTTACTTCATGGAGAACCACGTCTTACAAGAGACATAGATATTACCCTTGGTGTGAATGTCGATCATCTCGACGAGCTTATTTCTGTTGTTCAAGAGCTCTCCCTCAAGCCCATCCCCAAAGACATAGAGTCATTTGTCAGACAAACCATGGTGCTGCCCGCCCTGGATGAAACCACAGGTATAAGGGTGGACTTCATCTTCTCATTTACACCCTATGAAACAGGTGCACTAAAAAGAGCAAATAAGGTAGGGATACTGGATCAGGAGGTCAATTTCGCCTCTGTTGAAGATCTGATAATCCACAAAATCTTCGCAGGTAGGCCTAGGGATCTAGAAGATGTAAGGACAATTATCCTGAAAAATCCGAAGGCCGACATCCAGTATATACGAGAATGGCTCAAGGAATTCGACGCATCTTCTGATCAAGGGAACTTTTTGAGTACCTTTGAAGAAATATTAAAGAGTTAGGGACGGGGACGCAATCCTGTTAACTGAATCATAGGAGACACTTCAAGACACTAGGTTTGTGTAACTGCACAGGTAGAATATTATCGATATAGTACTCTAACTTAGGTTTTTCTTGGCACAGTAATTGCTAAATTCTTATATCCTGTTGTGTTTCAGGTCATAACCATGAAATCCAGAAGAATGGATTAGCCAATTCTACCAGTGGTTACTTTAAAATGCAAATCGTTCGTGGAAAAACCAAAGTTAGAGTAGTACAGGATAGAAGGGAAAGGGCGGTTATGGCGGCTGAAAAGAAAAATAAAAGAACTAAACTGCAAATGACTGGCTTGATTTTGGGTCCCATCTTATTCTTTGTGATGTTATCCATCGACCTCGACCCCGAAAACCATATAGTTTCCCGTATGGCAGCGGTGGCTATACTTATGGCTTCCTGGTGGATAACGGAAGCTGTTCCGCTTGCGGCTACCGCCCTTCTGCCTATGATACTCTATCCCCTGCTGGGCATTCTGGAAGGGAGAGCCACCGCTCCGACCTACTTCAATAGTACAATATTACTATTCATAGGTGGCTTTATGATAGCTTTGACCATGGAGAAGTGGATTTTACACAAGCGGATTGCACTCTGGATCATACGTATTATCGGGGGAGGACCCTCCAGGATTGTTCTGGGGTTCATGGTGGCTGCAGCATTTTTGTCAATGTGGATCTCGAATACCGCAACAGCGATTATGATGGTTCCGATTGGTTTGACGATCATATTGCAGATGGAAGCGAAATTCGGTCAAAAAGATACACAAAACTTTACAATCTGTTTAATGCTTGGGATAGCTTATGCATGTTCAATGGGAGGTATCGCCACCCTTGTAGGGACACCCCCAAACCTTTCCTTTGCGCGAATATTTGAAATCATATTTCCAAGGGCGGCCCCCATTGCATTCGGCCAATGGATGATCATGGCATTTCCTTTAACGTTTGTTATGTCAAGTGTCATCTGGGTTTTACTCACAAAGGTATTTTACCATGTCCCGGCTCACTTAAAGATGGATCGATCGATTATTAATAACGAATACAAAGGGCTGGGCCCTATGAGTTATGAGGAAAAAGTTGTTTTTGCAGTATTTTCCCTTACAGCGATTTTATGGGTATTCAGGAAGAAGCTTATACTGGGCGTTTTAATGATACCGGGGTGGTCTCAACTCCTTCCCTATCCGGAATTGATCGACGACGGAACCGTGGCCATATTTATGGCAATAGTCCTATTTCTGATCCCTACTCGGAGCAAAGATGCCAAGAATTCCACAATCATGAGCGCTGATGTATTTAACAATATCCCTTGGAACATCGTGATTCTTTTTGGTGGAGGCTTTGCTCTGGCTAAGGGTTTTCAGGTTACCGGACTTTCGACGGTAATAGGTAAAAAGTTTGCAGGGTTGGCAGGCATGTCTCCTTTTTTTATGGTTAATATAATCTGCTTCTGCCTTACCTTTTTAACAGAGTTGACATCCAACACTGCCACCACGGAAATGATTCTTCCAATTCTGGCATCGGTGGCGATCGCTATGAAAACTAACCCTTTGATACTCATGATTCCGGCGACACTTTCCGCATCTTGTGCCTTTATGATGCCTGTCGCAACACCACCGAATGCTATTATTTTCGGTAGCGGCCGGATCAAAATAATAGAGATGGTCAGAATCGGGATATTAATCAATATAATTGGTGTGATGGTAATAACTACTCTCTTTTTTCTATGGGGAAGAGAGGCTTTTTTAATCGTCGGCAGTGGTTTGCCTGCCTGGGCGGTAAGTTCTCAATAAGTTCGACCTGTGCAGTTGGGCAGGGTTACCGCTTGCCGGCTACTTAGTTTCCATCCAGGAATGGCAATTTTTCCCCTGAGCTGCGTTCTCCTCCGGTTTCCGCCTGCGACGTACAATCATGTACGCCTCGGCGCAAACCGTCGTGCGGCCTTGCTCAGAGAAAAAATTGCTCATTTCTGAATTGGAAACCAACTCGTGCCCATTTTCTTAAGAAGTCCATTTATGGGTGGGCACTACTTATTTCGTTTGCTTGTTATGAACTACATTCTTGCAGAAGGCAAAAGGGACATGAAGAAAAGCCGGTCAAGACCCTATGATACTATACATACCATCTTGTCGCACCGCCCAATAAGAGTGCAACCCCGGAAGTAACATACATCAATCGAATAGCATCGAGGATATCTCCTGTGTCCTTTGGTTTTATATCCTCTCCCTTAACAGGAACAAACAACCTTTTTCCCCGGTAAAAGGTTATTCCTCCCAAAGCTATCCCCAAGGCGCCTGAAAATGCTGCCTCAGGGATACCAGCGTTGGGGCTAAAAGACCTCTTTCTGTCTCTAACCATAGTAAAAAAGGAGATCCTTCCCCTTCTTTTGAGGATAGTGGCAGCCAGGGGAATCATAATGGCAGATATCCGCGCTGGAATAAAGTTAGCTAAGTCATCGAGACGGGCTGAGGCCCACCCGAATCTGGCATACCTTTCATTCTTATAACCTACCATGGAATCTAGGGTATTCACTGCTTTAAAAGCAAGAGCTAAAGGCGCTCCACCTAAGAAGGCGAAAAAGAGAGGAGAGATTATACCATCCACTGTATTTTCCGCAACGGTTTCAACCGTAGCTCGCACGATCTCATCCGTGTCAAGTTCTCCAGTGTCCCTTCCCACGATGCGTGAGAGTTTCTTTCTCGCCATGACTATGTCACCGGCTTCCAACGCCAGATATACCTCCTTCGCCTCTTTATCCAGATCGCGAACAGAAAATGCAGTATAGAGGAGGAAAACCGTAGCCGCTTCACCTAAAAAGGGATTGAATTGAAAGGCAATGGAAAGGATCTTTCCTACCAGCATAAAAGTCCCCCCTACCAATATAACAACCAGGACACCTCCCAAAAGGTAGAGATTCAACGGAAGCTTACGCAAGATTCTTTCTAAAAACGTAATGGCCTGTCCCATGCCCTTTACCGGATGGGGCAGGAAGCGGGGATCCCCGATGAGGAGGTCTAGTATATATGCCAAAACAATTTTTCCTGTCAACTTTCCTCCCCACTTTCCTCCCCACTTTCCTCCCCTAACACATCCCTCAGGGCAGAGACCAACTCCATGTTCTCCTCCCTTCTCCTAACCGCCACCCGGATGAATTGAGTGCCCAGTCCACGAAAGGTGGCGCAATCCCGAACAAGGATACCCTTGCTTCCCAGCTTTTCGGCAAGCAGGGTTGAGCTTAACCCATACGTCTCCAACCGTAATAAGATAAAGTTAGCGCTTGACGGATAGGTCGTTATACCCTTGATTTGCTTGAATTTCGAAAAAAGGTAATTCCGCTCATGAACCACATACCGCCGGGTCTCTTCAATATATACATGATCGTTTAATGCTTCCTTGGCTGCGATCTGTCCCATTACGTTTACCATCCAGGGGGGCTGTATTACTGAAATCTTCTCGATCAATCGCTTCTCCCCAACCAGATACCCCACCCGCAGGCCGGGCACACCAAAAAACTTGGTAAGAGACCTCAGAACGAGAAGATTTTCTCGCAAAACGGCCTCTCTTACCATGGTAAGGGAATCATGACCATCGACAAAATCAATAAATGCCTCATCCACAACCACATATACCCCCTTCTTTTCACATTGGGAGATCAAAAAAAGAAGGTCTTCCTTAACCATGACGGTTCCGGTAGGGTTATGGGGGGTGCAGATGAATATCATATCCACATCCTCGAGGTTACCAAGGATAGACTCCGGCTTCAAAGAAAACCCGTCAGCCGCCTCAAGTAGGAGGAACCGACACCTTGCCTGATTTATCATCGCCGCATACTCGTATTCACTAAAGGTGGGGATAGGGATCAAAACCTCATGCGGGGTCAGGACGCGGGGAATCATATATATGAGATCACAGGATCCGTTTCCCATGATAATATTTTTGTTCTCAACGCCCAAGTGGGCGGCCACTTCCTCTCTCAGCCCTTCACAGTAAGGGTCTGGATAGTGAAGCGCCGCATCGATACTCTCCAAGAGTGCTTTCCGTATGCTCCCGGACAGGCCTAACGGGTTGATATTAGCGCTGAAATCTATGATCCGATCGCGATCTACTTCGTACTTTAAAGCGGCCATTGTCAAATTACCGCCGTGAAAGGGTCTATCCATAATAATCACTATGCCTCCGTCACGCGAATTACGGCCATACGCCGATCAGACATCTTATACCTCCAAACGCCTGAGTATACCGTTCACTATGGCAACAGCCACCGGGCTCCCCCCCTTTCGGCCCACGGCCGTGATGAACGGATAGGGTTTCGCTGATAGGGCCTCCTTTGACTCCACCGCGTTCACAAAACCGACAGGCACCCCTACCACAAGGTCAGGTCGAAACCTCCCCTCGTCGATGAGCTCCATCACCTTGTAGAGGGCGGTTGGCGCGTTACCTACTACAACAACCCCTATGTCTTCATTGGCGGCCTCCTCTATAGCCACCTCAGCCCTTGTCTTTCCTTCTTTTATCGCATCCTCTCCTACCTCTGAGATCCGGGAGATGATATCTCCCCCAAACCGTTTGAGCCGCTGTCTGTTTATCCCGGAGGCAACCATATTCACATCCACAAGGATATTCTTCCCACTCTCCAGCGCTTTTACGCCCGCCTCTATCGCCTTGGGATGAAACCTCATGGTGTCCTCGAAATCGAAGTCCGCTGTAGCATGGATGACCCGCATTACAATGGGAAGCTCTGAATCCGAGAATCCCCTCCCTTTCATCTCGGAACCAATGATCTCAAAGCTCCGCTTCTCGATATCCGCTCCCTTATCCATATGAACCTCCTTTGTCACGGCCTTTCTTCACAGAATGTCACAAACTTCTCGCCAATACAACGGTTACTTTTGAAATGGATATGAAGATAGCTTGCGAAGGTGTTCGCCACCCTGTAACCTCCACCCCCTGAATCCACGAGACGGTATGTCTTCTCCGCGTTTTCGGGACAAGCCAATAGCTCTGAATAGTGAAATTCATGCCCCCTTGCCCTATCCCCCTTATCTCCGAGTATCGTCCCCTGGATAAATTCAATCTCTCTGTAACCCAGCCTAAGACGCCTTCCAGTCATCCTGGCCTGTGTGGAAAATATACCGGCCATCTCAAAGAAATCATTGTTGCCGTCGTATATCCCCTTGGTAAGATACATGAACCCGCCGCATTCCGCATAGACCGGGCCTCCCGTCATTGCCCACTCCCTTATGGCCTCTATCATCGATCTGTTCTCCGACAGTCCCCGTGCATAGAGTTCAGGATAACCACCCCCAAGGTATATGCCGTCTATATCCGGAGGGAGCGCCTCATCGCGGAGCGGACTGAAGAAGACGATCTCAGCACCGGCGGTCTGCAGTATGTCAAAATTCTCCCGGTAATAAAACCAGAAGGCATCGTCGAGGGCCACAGCAATACGGATACGAGGGAGCGGCATACGGGGCGCAGCAGGTGACATGTCAGAATCCGTTTGATCCTCGTCCCTTTTACTCATACGGAGTAGACCTTCCATATCTATGTGGCTGTTTATAATCCCGGCAAGGTTATCAAGTATCTCAGGCAGATCTCCCTTCTCCCCGGAGGAGACAAGGCCCAGATGACGCTCGGGTATTGAGAGCCCCGGATCTCTCGGGACATAACCGAGCACTTCTGCCTTGCACCTCTCCTCTACCGCTTCCCTAATCATCCCGTAATGGGCGACCCCGGCAACATTGTTGAAGATAACACCGGCAACCTGTAGCCCGGGCATAAAGTTCTCGAAACCATAAACGATCGCTCCGGCGCTCTGGGCCATGGACCCACCATCCACAACGAGGATCACTGGAAGGCCTAACACTTTTGCCACATGGGCTGTACTTGATGATGCACCAGGATCGTTTCGTCCGTCAAAGAGACCCATCACCCCCTCTATGATGGCGATATCTGAGGCCATGGCCCTGTTCAAGAATGTTTCTTTCACCCCTTCTTCACCCATCATCCATGTATCGAGGTTGTAGGAATATGCCCCGCAAGCCACAGTGTGGAAACCCGGATCTATGTAATCCGGACCTATCTTGAAGGGCTGCACGATAAGCCCCCGCCTCTTAAGAGCGGCCATAAGACCGATACTTACCGTAGTCTTTCCCGAACCGCTGTGGGTCCCTGCTATCACAACAGCCCTATATGCCATGCCACACCTCAGCCACCCCACCTTCAACCATTATATACCCTAACCCCTAACTCTTAATTCCTAACCCCATACCCCCGCGGAGTCACCAAAAAGTCCTCCCAAACGAAGGTCTTGCTGTTGCCTATTATTACCGTACTCTGCATGTCAATATCGTTGTCCAACATCTGATGCAACGTAGTTATCGTTATGGTCTCGTTACCCCTTGTGGCATGTCTGACAATTCCTACAGGTGTGTCGCCGTCCCGATATCTCAGTATCGTATCCCTTGCCTTTACAATCTGTTCTTTCCTTCCCCTGCTCTTCGGATTGTAAAGCACAATAACAAAATCGGCCGATGACGCTGCCTCAAGCCTCTTCTCAATGACCTCCCACGGGGTGAGAAGATCGCTGAGGCTTATGGATGCAAAATCATGGATTATGGGTGCGCCAAGCCTTGAAGCACAAGCATTGAGAGCTGCTATGCCGGGAATAACCTCAACCTCAAGAGAAGACTTTGGAACAGCCTCCAAAGATAGGACCTCAAAGACCAGACCGGCCATGCCGTAGATTCCCGGGTCGCCTCCGCTCACAAGGGCCACACACATGCCCGCGGAGGCCATCTCAACAGCCTTACCGCACCTCTCTCTCTCCTGCCTCATCCCCGAAGAGATAACCTCTTTACCAACGAGCAGGGGCTCTATCAGCTCGAGGTAAGTCTTATATCCTACTACCACCCCGGCCATGTCAATGGCACCTTTTGCCTTAGGCGTAAGGTGTTCCATCCCTCCGGGACCTATCCCAACGATGTAAAGTCTGCCACTGCTAATGTCACATTCCCCCTTTTCTGTTTTCCGATTACAAGGGAAGAACGGGCCGACAAGATGGCGGACGGTTCTGCCACTGCCCTGGCACCTGTAGCCTTCATCGAGGCCTCGGAGCTCTTTACGTCCTTTACCCTGTTGAGTTTCTCCTTGGGAAAAAAGTCGATCGTCAGACCGTGCCTTTCCGCAAAAGAGAGAAGCCCTTCTTCATCTTTCTTTAGATCAATGGTGGCTAAATTTCTGATGGAATGGATGGAAAATCCTCTCTCTCTGAAAACATCTCTTACAACCGCCTCCATCTCTTCCTCTGTAGTACCCCTATTACATCCCATGCCAAGCACCAGGTTTCTCGGTCTGAGGTACAAGGCGCGGTAAGACATTACCTTATTGGTTATAATAAGCCGGGCATCATCCGGAGAGAGAACCCGGGCAAACTCCTGAGGCAGCTCGTACGGTAAACCATCGACAAAGACCTCAATCTCTTCTCCCCTCACTATACGGGCGCTGAGTCTCTTCAGTTTCTCCCAATCCTCCACATAGAGGTCTCTCTCCAAGGCCCAGATGTCAAGGGCCGGTTTTTCGTTTATATCAGATGCAGTGGTTATGACAGCATGACCACCGAGAAGACCGGCTATCTTCCCAGCCAGTCTGTTGGCGCCCCCAACGTGCCCGCTCAAGAGGCTTATGACAAACCTGCCCTTCTCATCGAGGACCACCACAGCAGGGTCCACCTTCTTATCTCTTATGAGGGGGGCTATGGCCCTCACCACTATGCCCGCAGCCATAATAAATATGTGAGCATCGTAGTTGAGCCATATCTTCTCCATCAATGCGGGCAAGGACGAGAATCTTCGCACGTTTGGGTCTTCCATGTCCGGTGGGTCGTAGGCATAAATCTTCATGCCGGGCAGAGGCCCCGATAGTTTTCGGGCCAGGTCAAGACCGGCTCCTCTAAGGCATATGACGGCAATGTCAGAACCTCTTATCTCCGATCTCGAATGCACACTCCCGAACCCGGCTCTATCTTCTGTATCCATGGGTGAACCCTTTATCATATAACCGTGATCCCCTCTTCAGTCCCCGCATGAAATCACCTACTACGATTATAGCGGTCTTCTCTATGCCCGCTTCTCTTACCTTTTCTGCGATGTCCTTCAGCGTACCCCTGATGATCCTCTCCTCCGGCCACGTCACCCTTTCCACTACTGCCACGGGTGTATCCTCAGGATAGCCGTTGAGAAGCTCCGACACCACCTCTTCTATCATCCCCACACTGAGAAATACCAGAGTAGTGGCCCGTACCTTGGATAATTTTCTCAGGGCCTCTCGTTCCGGGACCGGAGTTCTCCCCCCAAGCCTTGTGATTATCAAGGTCTGGCTTACTTCCGGCAGGGTATACTCTTCTTTAAGGGCTGCAGCCGCTGCCACGGCAGAGCTTACCCCAGGGACAATCTCACATGGGATGCCGAGGGTGTCGAGCCTGACCATCTGCTCTTTTATCGCGCCATATATACTCGGGTCTCCTGAATGAAGGCGCACAACCTTCTTGTCCCTCTCCACCCCATCCTTCATTATCCCTATTATTTCATCCAGATCGAGCTTTGCCGAATTAAAAAGCTCTGCGTTCAATCCTTTTAGAAGCTCAGGGTTGACAAGGCTTCCCGCGTAAACAACCACATCCGCGTCATTTAGAAGCCTTCTACCCTTGACCGTCAAAAGCTCCGGATCTCCCGGCCCAGCGCCTACGATAAATACCTTTCCCCTCATCGTTCCCCCACGATAATAAAGACCGGATTCAATGCCGAAAGATGGTCCCTCCCCTTCAGCCTCTTTGTCCTGGTTACAGAGACCTCCACCACATCAAGGGTAAATCCCATAGCCTCCAAAAGCTTCATCCCCAATGTCAAGGTATCAATAGTTGCAGCATTGATAACAACCCTTCCATCCCCCTTCAGGTTCTTGCAGACCTCCCTCAATATCCCCTCCAGCATACCCCCGCTTCCCCCGATGAAGACCCTGTCGGGCCTTGGCAGGTCCGATAAGGCCTCAGGGGCTTCTCCATGTACAATCTCAATATTGTGGGCAGAATACCTTCTTTTATTTTCGCGTACCTTTGAGATATGTCCCTCTTCCTTCTCAACAGCATAGACCTTTATTCCGGGGTTCATCCTTGCCGCCTCTATTGCCACGGAACCACTCCCGGAACCAATATCCCACAATATCCCGTCATGAGGGATGCGAAGTTTGTGCAATGTCACCGCCCTTACCTCGTCTTTGGTTATAAGGCCCCTGGCATGGGTGATCTCGGATTCTGATAGACCGAAGACCGGATCAGGATGATCGGCTTGCATGGGTTTAATCAGTATCATCAAATTGAGGTCGGAATATGCCTCCTTACTTACGGCACTCAAGTCCCCCTCGCTTACTCTTTCCCCTTGCATACCCATGTTCTCGCAGACAAAGACATTATAATCAAGCCCTGCCTCAAGGAGGATCTTCGCAATCCTGCCCGGTGTGTTCCTATCATCCGTAAGGATACAAACCTTTTCATGTTTGTTAACATCCGCTACAATCTCCCCCACATCCCTCCCATGGACACTTACAAAGAAAACGTCATCCCAGGGCTCCTTTATCTTAGCAAAAGCAAGCTGCATACTTGATACAGCAGGGATGAACTTTACGCGCTCCTTGCCGAACTCTTTTAGGAGCTTTCTGCCTATACCAAAGAACAACGGATCGCCGCCGGCAAGAACAACCATCCTCTTCCTTCCCATATTAACCCTTATGAAATCCAACGCATCCTTAAGGGGAGATATTGAAAAAAAACTCTTAACCCTTAACCCTTCCTTCTTAACTCTATCCAGCAGTCTCTCTGATGCTATAACAACATCATATGATGAGACGATCCCTTTTGCCACTTCATCGAGCCCCATCGGGCCTATCCCTATAACGTATAGCTCATCCACTTACGGCGATCACCTCCCTGCGACTGTAACCTACAAGATAACAGGTTACATCTATTCCCGAAAGCCCTTGTCCGATTGCTATACGCGCCCTCCCGCATATTCCATCAATGAGATCATCTCTTCCTCTGTCCCGAAGCCGGAGGAAGACCTCTCTCGCTGTATTGGCGTCGTCTATCATCGAGGCATCCTCAAGCCCCATCTCCATAAGGAGATTAACAAGGTTCTTTACCTCAAGAACGCCGTGTCTCACATGGGTCTGGGGAATGCCCATGGCTATCTTGACCATCTTGGCCCATTGGGCTGCAATGTGTATCTTCTCGAAATCATGTCTTTCAGCTTCTTCAATGGAAAACCTGAGATAGTCTCCCATCATCACATATGCCTCCTCAGGCAGACCGAGATAATCCATTGCCGCTTTCTCACTTCTCCTCCCCGTGGACAGGACTACTTCTTTTAGCCCCACGGCAACGGCAACATCCATTGACATGGTGATAGTTGCCTGCCAAGCCTCCGAAGACACGGGTCTTACAATACCAGTGGTCCCCAGAATGGATATGCCGCCGATTATGCCCAGTCTCGAATTGAGGGTCTTCTTTGCAAGTCTCTCCCCATCAGGAACCGAGATAGTCACTTCGAAATTGAGAATTTGCATTTTTAATTTTGCATTTTTAATTTTGCATTCGCACATGGCTTCCAATACCGACTCCCGTATCATCGTCATGGGCACAGGATTTATAGCCGGTTTACCAATAGCAACGGGAAGTCCCGGTTTAGTCACTATTCCTACTCCACGGCCACCCTTTATAATGATATTGTAATTATCAGCATCCTCAGTATCCTCAGTATCCTGACTCCTGTTCCCTGACACCTGTCTGCTGATTTCTGCTCTAATCTCCGCTTTGTTGGTCACATCGGGATCATCTCCCGCCTCCTTTATAACCGAGGCCCATGCCTTCTCTCCGTGATCACCGGAATCGTGTATACAAAAAACAACCCGCTTCTTGTCCGGAAGACATATCTCCACCTGTTTCAGCTCTTTCCTTGTAAAAAGCCGTAGGGTTGCTGCCTTGGCCGCTGCAGCAGCGCATGCCCCGGTTGTAAAACCGCTCTTCAGCTTCTTCCTTTTCCTCATTCCTGTGTTATCAGTTATTTGTTATTATTTTCCTGACAACTGACCCTTATTACTTCTGCACTCTTCACTCTTAATTGTCATCTAAGCCCGGCAATCCGATAAAAGGCATCCATATCGATGTGCTTTCTCACAATTGCCGCCAATTTGTCATATTGTGTCTCTTTAAACTCCTGATAGTTGAAAGCGCCGGCCCCTTCCGATACTTCCCCTGAAGCAACGGGCAGGTCTTTTGCCGGACTTATTCGTCTGATAAACTCTTGACGAAAACCATCATTGTCAAAGATCCCGTGGATATATGTGCCCCAGACCCTGCCATCCCCTGAGATACATCCATCAGGAACGGAAACGGGCGATCCCTCCCTATTCACAATTTCAAACATATAATCCCCTCTTTGGGACTCTGTTCTGCCCATATGTATCTCATAACCTCTCAGTTCGTGACTGTCTTTGAAAAACCTATTAGACTGAAAAACCTTGGCTTGGACCTGACTCGTCATCTTCTCTTTCTCTATTGTTGTTCTTACATGCAGTAAACCCATGCCGTTCATCCTTCCGAGTGAGGTCTCCACATGATCGGGGTCATCAATATATTCACCTAGCATCTGATAACCTCCGCAGATCCCCACAACAGTTCCGCCCCTCTTGTAATGGATGAGGATATCCTTGACATAACCGCTATTATATAAATAATTCAGATCATCAATCGTATTCTTGCTCCCCGGTATGATGACCATCTCTACTTCGCCAAGGCTCTCACCGTAACCAACATACTTGAGGTTGATGCCGGGTTCCCTTTCCAGAGGGTCAAAATCCGTAAAATTTGAGATGTGGGGAAGATATAAAACAGCTACATTAATCCTTCCATCACTTCTGACAGAGACCAGACGATCCATTGCTACTCCGTCTTCTTCCTGGATGTATATATCCCTGAAATAGGGGATCACACCCAACACGGGAATCCCCGTCTTCTTCTCCAGAAAATCGATCCCGGTGGTTAAGAGTGAAACATCACCACGAAACTTATTAATAATAAATCCTTTGACCCTTTCCCTCTCTCCTTTTTCCAGAAGTTCAATAGTACCCACCAGAGAAGCAAAGACGCCTCCCTTATCTATATCTCCTACAATCACTACAGGACAGTCGGCTATTTCCGCCATTCCCATATTAGCAATGTCATTTTCCCTCAGGTTTATCTCAGCAGGAGATCCTGCCCCTTCTATAATGATGAAGTTATATCTCTTTGTCAACCTAGTAAAACTATCCCTAACAAACTCAATGGCACGTCCCTTAAATCCATGATACCTGCTAGCGGACATATTCTTGTAAACCTTGCCATGGATGATTATCTGTGCGCCTATATCCGTATTCGGTTTTATAAGGATAGGGTTCATATCCACGTCCGGAGCCAGTCCGGCTGCTTCCGCCTGCACTACCTGGGCCCTGCCCATCTCACCGCCATCCCTGGTAATAAAGGAGTTAAGCGCCATATTCTGTGATTTAAAAGGCACCACATCATACCCATCCTGCTTGAGTATCCGGCAAAATGCAGCAACGAGAATACTCTTGCCCACATGGGAAGCTGTTCCCTGAATCATCAGCGATTTACACTCCATTGTCATATCCTGTCCGTCTCCCTTTGAAAATAATCGGCCTGTGCAGGTCGAAACAATTTGGCTCCTCATTTGTTTTTCCTGACATGGGTATGTGTTAAGGCTGGATAAACAAAAAAAGCCCGACATCCAATAGGAGGTCGGGCTTTAAAATCCTTTAATTAATGCCTTGTGTGGTAAAAATCTAAAAAAGGCTTCACATCTCTTGCTTACCAACACCCCTCGGGTGGCACATAACAAGATATATCACAGGCAGGTCTTCTGGCTCGCAGATCGTCCTACTCTCCATGCCTTCCCATCCCGTTTCAACGGAACAGTGGCTCTTCAGTCGATCATCAGTAACACCGATATTCAATAACGATTATCCATCCAATAACCGGTAACTTATAACCAACCCTATGGATTTCGTCCCTACTTACAGATGCGGGGCAGCTCCTGCCTCTAAACAGGATTCCCCTTTAATCCCACACATGGAACCTATGATACAAACTAGTCTATTAAAAGATCAATCAAAATAGAGTAACAGTATATATAAACTTACCCCCGCAGTCAAGCCCTTTTTCCAGCACTGACGCATGAATTCCCCATCACCCTATCCCCCTCCTGCCAGGCTGACCTTTACCAAGGACAAGACCGATGTTAAAACCAACCTCAAAGGTGATACTGTGCATTAATAGTTAGGGACGGGGACGAAATATCCGAAAACATTCGCTGTCAATACGAAGATCAGGCCGGCTACAGCAAGGCTTATGATACGAAAGGCCTGGCTTGTAACCATGAGATATGTGCCTAGTCCCGGGCTGAATATCCCCATGTAATAAGGCATTTGATGTCGCAATGCTCGTATTGGAGCGGAGATAATATTCCCCAGGAGCAAGGCAAGCACTGTCTGGAATACGCTCAGTGTTCCGGCGTCCAACATGGCGCCTGCAGCAGCATATCCTGAAGAGAATTCTGCCACGATGCTGAAGATCACGACGGACATCGCTTCTATGGGGACAAATTCCGATGAAACGCCGCCGGCAAGAGATGTTCTCAGCCAGTTAAAGAACCCCATATCGGAGAGGACCGCAATGACCACATAAACCGGTAATACTATTAACAAGATGTTTATTAACCGGGACTTGAACTTCTTGCTGATTGACAGGAGCAGCCCCTTCCGGTTCTTTCTTTCCGGTTCTCTTCGATCGTAATAACCATGTGGCTCGGGAAGGGTAAAATGAGTATACACAAGAACCGCTCCCAGCCTGAGGAATGCAGCTCCCAGGGTGACTAAAAGATAAATGGCCCCTGCCTTGCCTACAAGGGGAAGGATTATGAAAAAGGTAGTGGGCAGGTGAAGAAAATAGGAGGGAAAAGTATTCAATAGCACGGCAGAAGTTATCTCCTTCCGGCTCATTCCTCCTTCATGTAGAAAAGAACTGAGCATGGAGAGAGACGCGGTGCCGGAAAAAAAAGCGGTGGTGAATGCAGCTCCCATTTGATAAGAAAGATGTCCCCAACGCATAAATGGCCGGGCCATCACTGCCAGCTTATCTGTCCACCCTAAACCTTCTATGATCTGGCCGACAAAGAGGCCTACCGAAATAAAGGCTGTCAACCTTATCAAGGGGCGGGCCAACCTATGCCAGAACAACATCGGATCTTTGAAGAACTCGGCTGTTCCAACAAATCCGGTTAAGGAGGCCAGGAAAGCACATACGGCCATCAGGGCCAAAAGGATATAAAGAATAAGTGGTCGTTTCTTCCTTTTCATAGTGCTTATGGTTTAAATCTCTCGTTTATTCTCTCTTTATCCACCTTGAGGCCGGACGGACCGTCTATATTCCTAAACACTTCAGGGTAGAGGATTCTACTTAGGGACGGGCAATCATAGGCCTTATCAGTACAAGATCAGGACGGGCCGCTATGAACTTTTCAGCGTCATCATGATAGCTGAAGACCGATTTTGTCAATACGCAGGGAGGGTGGTTTTCATTAACAGATACTCCCACTATCTCCTTGTCGAGGCCCAGAGAGAATAAGTTCTCAGTATGGGCGCCGTAGAGAGAGATTATCCTCTTGAAAGGTCTCTCTGTACTCACTTTTTTACCCGGTGCAACAATGGCGCCGTCCGATTTTGCCACCTCAACGAGACACATGCAGGAAAGCAGTATCACCATACACAGGCTAATTATCTTTCCCTTCACCCATTCCCACCTTTCTGAATAGTACTCCAACTTTTTTTAGACATGATTTGGCATCTTTTTTTTATCATTCTACTTTTATTCTTGATCCTTGATTTTCACTTAGGGACAAGTCCGAAATATCTTTTTGTTAACTTACCCCCTTTTGTTGTACCAATTTTAGACCCTTGACATTGGGGTAATATTATGGCAGAATGGGTACAAAACAAGGGGGGTATACTGCAATATGCTGATTCAAACTAAGATCCAAATTGACCCAAAAGATTATGAATTCATAAAAAAGACTTATAAAAACTTACAGTATAAAAGCCTAAGCGAGTATATGCGAAAGGCTGTTAATGCCAAAGTGCAGGAAGATCGCAAAAAGCTTAGGGAACTTAAAAGGATGGCGGCCATGGATATGATCGGTAAAGCGCCCTATCGTAATTTTTTTGAATCGATAGAAGGGGAAAATTTTGAAGACCGGTGAAATCTATTGGGTAAATCTTGACCCAACCACCGGAAATGAAATCAAGAAAAAACGTCCGGTAGTCGTCTTGACCGGAGGTCATGAAAAGCATCTCAAACTCGCTATTGTCGTGCCGGTAACTGCCTGGAATCCGTATTGGGAGGAAAATCCGTTTTTTGTTTCTTTAGAACCTAACGCAAACAACGGGCTTAGAAAAAAATCGGTAGTTGACTGTTTTCAGGTTAGGGCCATTAGCCATAAAAGATTTGCAGACAAGATCGGAAACATCTCAAATGATGAAATCCACTTCATAAAGAAGGCAATTTCCCTAATTCTTGACATTGAACCGGAGCACTGCGAGTAAAAAGATATCCCCAGGGTATAAGGATCGGCCAGGGGATTTAACAATATGCCCTGGAAAACCATACCTGCCATGGACAGACCGGCCCCGACGATGGCAGCGGTCAAGATGCGGGGAAGCCTGACCTGAGCCACCACATAGGGAAAGACACTATCTATCCCCTCGAGCAGCTCTGCTTTGCCGCCTATACTGTAAAAGATAATCCTCATCACCTCTGAAGGGGATATTTAAATGTATCCCATACCGGTTGAAAAAACAATGACAGTAAGAAGTAACAGGAATAACAAAAGAGTCCGGAATCTTACCAATACAGAGGTCCAGGACTCTTCTTTTTTCTTAGGGGCGAGGCCGAAATAACTTCCCCATTTGTGCATCTCATCTTCAGGCCATCTTTGACCGATCTTCAAACACAAAATCCTCGAAATAGGTAAGACTATTCCTGTGGTTTTGTATTTTCAGATCGAACAAATCTGACCTAAATCTGAGCGCCAACTTGAGGAAGTTATCCCGGCCTCGCCCTTAACTGTTATTTCTAAGGCTGAATATGGAAATACAAGGAAGAAAAAATGATTAATCTCAGCATTATTATCCCATGCTACAACGAAGAAAATACACTTCGAAAGTGTATAGAAAAGGTCTTAGAAATTGCAGATGAATCATTATCTTTAGAGATTATAATTGTAGATGATGGCTCCATTGATGGAAGTCTTTCGATTGTCCGTGACCTGAAGAGCATACATCCGGAAATCTTGCTTCTTAACCATGAGAAAAATCAAGGAAAAGGGGCAGCCATACGCACGGGACTAAAAAAAGCAACTGGTGATTTTGTAGCTATCCAGGATGCGGATCTTGAATATAATCCGGAAGACCTAAAGAAGCTTTTAGTTCCTTTGATAAATGACGATGCTGATGTAGTTTTTGGGTCAAGGTTCTTATCTTCAGGAGTTCACAGGGTTTTATATTTCTGGCATTATTTAGGAAATCGTTTTCTCACCTTCCTCTCAAACGTATTCACTGACTTGAACCTGACTGACATGGAGACATGTTATAAAGTCTTCCGCAGAGAGATAATTCAAAAAATTGAAATTAAGGAAAACGGCTTTGGTATAGAACCGGAGATTGTTGCGAAAGTGGCTCATATGAGAGTTCGTATTTTCGAAGTAGGAATCTCTTATTTCGGCCGCACTTATTTAGAAGGAAAAAAAATCAAAGCAAGAGATGGTTTGAGAGCGATATACTGTATTTTTCGTTACAATGCACATAAAGCGCCGGTTCCAGTTCAATTCATGCTGTATTTATTAATTGGAGGAGCATCAGCCGTCGTCAATCTGATTGTATTCTTAGCGCTCTTCCATGGCGGTTTGAGTGTTACTATTTCAGCTCCAACTGCCTTTATTACTGCTGCCATTATCAATTATCTCTTGTGTGTATCTATCTTATTTAAACATAGGGCCAGATGGAAATCAACAACAGAGATATTGATTTATATATTGGTTGTAATTATAGTCGCCATTTTAGACCTTGAAATTACCAAATTACTTTTGAATTTAGGAGGTTCGCCCACTATCTCTAAATTTTCAGCCACATGGTTGGCACTGATTTTTAATTTCATCGGCAGGCGTTGGTTTGTATTTCCGGAGCGGTCAAGCGGGCCTTGGATAACATAGAAGAAAGCATGTGCCAATCAGAGATGACGCCAATTGTGAACTGCAAATACCTTCGTTCTGCGGGACGCGATCTGGCAGCGCCCTTTCGCCTTAACCTGACCTGTGACGGCAAATCTACTGAACTGGTCTGTACCGTGGTATTGCGTATACTGCCGGGAAAGCGTCTCGTCTGCTCCGGTGAATGGAACGGTAAGCAGGTCGTTGCGAAATTCTTCTTGGACAGCCGTGGCGCCAAACGTCGCTGCAGCCGTGAAAAAAGGGGAGTAGCCGCCCTTCGAGATGCGGCAATTAAAACGCCCGCTTTGTTGTATGCCGGGGCAATTGAGCCTGATAGCACGCCGGTCTTATTGTTTCGAAGGATTTTAGAGGCCAGGGATCTTGACAATGCATGGGAAGACGCAAAGGACGATCATCAACGTCAAGAACTTCTCACCCGGATAGTTGCTGTAATCGCATGTCAGCATGAAGCCGGTCTGAAACAGGATGATCTTCACATGAGAAACTTCCTGCTGGCAGGCAATGGCATCTATACGATAGACGGGGCTACGGTCGATACGCGACAAATGGGTAGACCCTTGTCAGAGGCCAAGAGCCTGAGAAACCTGGGACAGGTATTCGCCCAGATCTACCCGCGTTTCGACTCTTTTATACTTAAGGCTTTTCAGGTCTATTGCAAAAAACGGGCGTGGCCCTTGCGACCGGACCTGCACGCCCGCTTAATTAAGGAAGTCCGAAATCGACGAAATTCCAGAAAGTCGGATTACCTTAAGAAGGTCTACCGTGAGTGCTCCGCATTCGTTTGCCGTAAAGGGTGGGACCACTTCATGGTCTATGACCGGTCCTTCCACAACGATGCCATGACCAGCCTTTTGGATGATCCTGATACAATGATTAAAGGGAGGAGTCTGCTCAAAGATGGAAACACCTCCACCGTAGCTTTGGTGGAAGCGGACGGGCACCGCCTGGTGGTTAAACGTTACAATATCAAGAATACATGGCACGGCTTCAAGCGCTGTCTACGCCCCAGCCGGGCCTGGGTCTCCTGGCACAATGCCCATCGATTGCTCTTGCTGGGGATCCTTACACCAAAACCGATCGCGCTTTTGGAAAAACGGTGGGGGCCTTTTCGATCTAAGGCCTATTTCATTACGGAATACGTGGAAGGTACTGATGCCTATCATCTATTTCATTCGAATACGGCAGAGGGGATCAAGATAGAAGGTGTGGCCAAGCTCTTTGGAGAACTACTCCGGTTGCTTGCCGATGCACGCATCAGTCATGGCGACTTCAAAGCCACCAATTTCATCGTTGCGAACGGGGGCTTATTCCTTACCGATCTCGATGCCATGTGTGAACATCAATTTGTATGGCGATTCCGTTCGGCATTTAGGCGGGACTGTGAACGCTTTATGAAAAACTGGGAGGATCTTGGAGAAGTGGCGGAGATATTTCGTGCTGAACTCAACAGGTTTCTGTCATGAAGTGTTACTCGCTTTGATAGAAATGGTGAAAAACATACAAATACGTTCACTAACTGAGTAAATTTATCAATCAAGCCTCAACAAAAGATGAAGAATTACCTTAGAAAAGGATGGTAGGCGATAATGAAATTGTAGAGAGGGTATAGATGAAATAGCAATTGTTTTTAAAACAGAAAGCGCCAAGTTGTTAAAAAGGAAAAGTATGGAAAAAAATCTAGAGGATTGTCATAATAACTCTTTGTGAAAGAAGAGATTATCAAGTGTTGGTGCATAATGGATTGAGGAATGTTTGAATCTTTAAGACTGTCTGATCTGCCTAAAAGGCACCATGGTATCCTGAGGCGCCCCTCCGGCACAAGACCCACCATCTGGTTGGTGGAGGAGGCCGGAGTAAGGCTTATTGTCAAGGACTACAGCACCGGCAAATTTCTATATAGAAATATCATTGGCCGGTTTCTCATATGGAGGGAAAGCAAGGCCTACAAAAGACTGCGAGGCCTTAGGGGTGTTCCGGCGTTCTACCGGGTCATTGACGGGCTTGCTCTGGTAATAGAGGAAATACCAGGGAGAAGTCTGAATAAACATGAAAAGGAATTTAAGCTCACGAAGGCTTTTTTTGATGCGTTGAAAGATATAGTCGACAGTTTCCACAGAAAGGGGCTTGCTCACTGCGACTTAAAACATATACCCAATGTATTACTGGGTCGCGACGGGCTCCCCTATGTCGTGGATTGGAATTCTTCCATTTCGGAGAAGGAATTCAGATTTTTCCCCCTGAACCTGATCTTTCGGAGATTCCTCTTGGACGATTACATGGCAATCACCAAATTGAAGTTGCGACATGTGCCCGAAACCGTGACCCCGGAGGAAAAACGACGATATGACCATCGGAGCCTTGCGGAAAAAAATGTCAGGGCTATCAGAGACAGACTGCGGGAAAGGTTCCAAAAGATCTTATGAGCGTTCAGTTTTTCCATCAATTGCTGAGAATCATCCTCATGCTCCAATTAAGGTTTCTATTTGGACCTGTGCAGTTGGTCAGGTTTACCGCTTGCCGGCTACTTATTTCGTTTGCTTGTTATGAACTACAGTCTGGCCTCCGGCTGTATGTGTAACAGGATGACAAGTCTCGTTCGTATATTTGTATGTTGGTCAAGTCCTTACGTATAACAAGCAAACAAAACAAGCAGCCGGCGCTTAACGCAATGCTGTTCACTTATTCATTAGAGACACTTCAAGACCCTGGTGTTGAGTAACTGCACAGGTCGAAATTCTGTCAGGTTTCCCTCGTTTACTGATAACTTCTTCGAGGCACCTGTAGTACAGAGAAAGAACCGGCAATAAGCAAAGGAAGGAAATATGTTCAATAATGCAGTGAGTCGAGCCCACGAAATTTTCAATAATAAAATGATGCGATCCTTTCTCCTAAAATTTCGTTATCCGATATTCTTGATTGCCGCCATACTATTAATAACGCAGATAAACCCTTCTTGGTTTCTGCCCGGATTTATCGTGTGTCTGTTCGGTGAATCGATCCAGCTTTGGTGCTTCGCTTCTCTGGGCAAAAATAGGACACTCGCAGTCAAAGGGCCATACATGTTTACAAGAAATCCAATGTATATCGGTCGTTTCTTCGTATTACTCGGTTGTTTGCTCCTTGCCGGCAATGTCTGGTTGATTGCGGTTTTTGTCGTGCTTTATTATTTTTACATGGTAAATCGCGTTCAACGCGAGGAAAAGAAATTGCAGCCACTGTTCGGGGAAGTATATGAAAACTATTACCGGAAGGTAAATCGGTTCGCGCCGTCGTTTAAAGGTGTTGACTGGGAATCACTATGGTTCTTCAAATGGAGCCTTCTTTTGGAAAACAACGGGCACTGGAATCTGATAGCAGTTCTTATTTCTTTCTCCGTATTTTATTTTTTCACCTTTATCTAGGGGACACATCCCAAGAAAAACGGTTACACACAAATCTTGGAAGGCACATAGGTTAAGAGGTGGCTGAGACGCTCACAGAGTTATCCCTGGTAGGTCAGTTTCTAAAATGTAATCTTCGGTATTTCTTGACCGGCAAATGGCGCCTTGCCGCCGGACACATTCCAAATGGGCGGTATCCCGTCCCGGAGGATTACTTTGGTATTCGCGTCGCCAGTTCACCTGACCCGAGCTGTGACGACTACGTGGTGGAACGTCTCCGTGAACTGGAACTCCGCAACGTCAGGCTGGATTTTTCGTATTCCAACGAAAACTCATATACTAAACCTTTTCTCGACCGTCTGATGGACGAGGGGTTTCATGTCTGCCTTCACCTCATCCAGCCTTTTGAAGAAGCGAGGGCGATGAAGACGCCAGAGGCAAAGGCCCGGTGGCGGGGTTTCCTGACAAGTATCCTTGACCACTGCAAGGGCCGGGTTGAAATGGTCGAGATCGGGTCTACATGCAATCGGCGCAAATGGGCAGGGTACAGCCTTTCATCATTCATGACATTGTGGAACATTGCGTACGAGGAAATATCGAAGAGGGGTATCCTCCTTGCCGGGCCTAACATCACGGACTTTGAACCTTTGTACAACATCGGTCTACTCGGCATAATGAAAAAGTCGGGAATGCTTCCTGCTGTTCATTCTGACAATCTGTTCGCGGAACGCGCAACTGAACCGGAGGCTTTTGATCACAAGATTGGCGGGCACTTTCTCCGTCCTGTCATCAAGTTTAACCTTGTGAAGAAGGTGCGTTTCCTTGCCGGGATCTCCGACTATTACAACATCCCGCACACAATCTGCGCCCACGTTGCTTGGAGTTTACGGCGAATCAACCGGATACTCAACAACTTGGAAGAGAAACAGGCCGACTATCTGGCAAGATACTGTTGTCTAGCGGCAGCGTCAGGGGGCCTTAAAAGGGTATACTGGGGGCCGCTCATCGGTCAGCGGGAAGGACTCATTGATGACGGTACTTCGGAATTTCCGGAATTGCCTCACGTAACCTTCTACGGAAAAGCCAACGGAGAAGTCGAACATTACCGTATTCGCCCGGCGTTCCATGCTTATAGGACTGTCATTAAACTCCTTTCAGGCGCCGAATTTAAGCAAACATTGGTTTCCGTACGGGGACTGGAAGTTCATGAGTTTGTTCGCGGCAACGAACTAATGCATGTGGGATGGACAACGAACGGTAACTGTGCGTCCATTTCAGACTGCTATGAAGAGAAAGATATGCGTTCGGCCTCCGTGATTAGCCGTGACGGGAAAATACTTCCTGAATTCCCGTCCATTTTTTGCGAAAGTCCCACTTACATCCTGTGGACACGAGATTGCTCACCACACTTCCGAACCAGCCCGGAAATCATGCCGGACGTCCGTATTAGCCAATATGAAGATGGCCATTATAAACCCGTGGATAATGACAAATGGGAGGGTGTATTTACGTTTACCTCCGGTGATGCACAGGACGTGCTGTCGCATATTCCTGAAGACCTGGAGAAGGGCGATGACAGGAAGATAATGCGCGACGGACGAAACTGCGTATGGTCAATGCCGGATACCCGCAACCCGTCCCGAACCATAGTGGTGAAGCGCCACCAAGTCCGCAAACTACACAAGAAACTTGTTCAGCGCTGGAAACCAAGCGGCGCATTGAGAAGTTGGAACGGAGCAAACGAATTGCTGCGGCGGGGAATTAGCACACCCCGTCCTATTGCTTTCTTTCAGCGGCATAAGCGACCGTCCTTGTCCGATAGTTACTTTGTTTACGGGATGTTCCAGAACACCGGGTCCATGAGACAGGCGTTTCGCGCCTTTAAAGAAGGTGAAACCGAATTTCATGGTATATCTCGTGGATTGCTATACTCGGAGCTTGCTGACTTCCTGCATGAGATGCATGGCCGGGGAGTCTTTTTCAGAGACCTGTCTGCCGGCAACATGTTGTTCCGCATCAAGGACAATGGGCAGGTGGAGTTCTGTCTCATTGACACAGCGCGCGCCCACTTTTATACCCACTCTTTAAGCTTGCGCCTTCGGCTGAGCGACTTGAAGCGGATTACCCATCCGGCAAACTGGAAATGCCGGAAAGAGTTTATGGCAATGTACATGAATAAGATGGGCCGAAATTTCTCCTGGTGGATGAAAATCCCCTTAATATGCTATGACCTCAAGCATATGATCAAGCATCAGGTGAAAAGAAAACGCTAAGGGGCAAGGCTGAAATAACTTCCCTATTTATGCATCCTTTCTGACTGCGTTTCTCACCAGTTACACACAAAAAAGTATGCGCCACCCTCGTGCCTTGTCAGACGGCCGACTCGACAACCAGAATGCACAACTTATTTTTGGACGAACACTAAGGGACGGGGCTGAAATAACTTCCTCAAGCTGGCGCTCAGATTTAGGTTGGATTTGTTCGATCTGAAAATACAAAACCACAGGAATAGTCTTAACTATTTCGAGGATTTTGTGTTTGAAGATCGGGCGAAGATGGCCTG
>DAOWME010000269.1 GCA_030643245.1 Deltaproteobacteria bacterium | reverse complement strand
TTATTCGAAAGTGTAAACTACTTTATAGCTTTTATGAAGGATGCCGAATAGTCTTACCTATTTCGAGGATTTTGTGTTTGAAGATCGGTCAAAGATGGCCTGAAGATGAGATGTACAAATGGGGAAGTTATTTCGGCCTCGTCCCTTAGGAACTAATTGATATAATTGACTAAAAAATAGGTACTTACTATACGTTCAAGTTAGTGAGGTTATTTACATATGGCCAGTATCGTCATCGTTGGCACACAATGGGGAGACGAAGGAAAGGGCAAGATAGTAGATTTCCTTGCTGAACACGCTGACACCATAGTAAGGTTTCAGGGGGGAAATAACGCCGGGCATACGGTCGTGGTAAAGGACGAGCCGTTAATTTTGCATGTTATACCATCCGGTGTCCTTCGCCCTAAAAAAAGATGCATCATCGGCAATGGCGTAATCATAGACCCAAAAGAGCTGCTAATTGAGATCGAATTATTAAAATCTAAGGGCTACCTAAAAGATGACGGTTGTCTATCAATCAGCGAGCGGGCTCACGTAATTATGCCGTATCATAAAAGGATTGATATTGCCAGAGAGGCCCTCAAGGCCAGGGAACAGATAGGTACGACAGGTAGGGGGATTGGACCAACTTACGAGGATAAGGCGGGAAGGGTTGGCATTAGACTCGTAGATCTCCTGGAAAAAGATTCATTTAAAGAGAAGCTGGAGTTCAATCTCAAGGAGAAGAACACTTACTTGGTCAGTTATCTTAAGGAAGAAAAGTTAAAACTCGAAGACATATACAATGAATATCTTGACATGGGAATGAAGATGAGGGAATATGTGTCAGACACCTCACTGATCATGAACCAGGACATAAAAGAGGGAAAAAATGTGTTGTTTGAAGGTGCACAGGGTACCTATCTCGATGTAGATCATGGGACATACCCTTTTGTGACGTCAAGCAACACGATAGCGGCTCAGGCTTGTATAGGCACTGGAATTGGCCCTACTATGATAGATAAAGTGGTCGGGGTTTCCAAGGCTTACACGACTCGCGTCGGGGGAGGGCCCTTCCCGGCTGAACTGCATGATGAAACAGGCAGGTTTTTGAGGAAGCAAGGGGGCGAATATGGCGCGACCACGGGTAGACCTAGAAGGTGCGGGTGGTTTGACGCCGTGATGGTGAGGCACGCCGTCAGGATAAACGGCATTGAACGCCTAGTCATTACAAAACTCGATGTTCTCAAAGGCCTAGACAAAATAAGAATCTGTGTCGGGTATGACTGCAACGGCGAGTTCTGCTCAGAGATGCCTTCGAGCATGAAGAGGTTGGAAGCCTGTGAGCCTATCCAAGAAGAGATGGAGGGATGGTCTTATGACATGAGTCATGTTAGAGAATACGATGATTTGCCGGACAACGCCAAGAGATATATTAAACGTATAGAGGAACTGGTGGAGGCCAGGGTGATTATGGTCTCTGTAGGCAGTAAGAGGGATGAGACAATCGTATTGGAGAACCCGTTCAGCAATTGATCATTGCTGTGTATGTTTTCAAAGATCTTACGGGCCGTTAACTCAGGTGGTAGAGTATCTGCCTTTTAAGCAGAGAGCCGCTGGTTCGAGTCCAGCACGGCCCACCACGGTCCCCATCGTCTAGCCTGGCCAAGGACACCGGCCTTTCACGCCGGCGACAGGGGTTCAAATCCCCTTGGGGACGCCAAATAATTTAAGGGGGGTCAATCATTTGTATGATTGCCCCCTTTTCTTTTGAGGGATAGTCCCACGATTAATTAACAATTATAGGTTTTTAGACAATAAAAAACACGGTGGTGCTTGCCCTGAAGCAAAGGGGTACAGAGTTAAATAAGAGCCTATTAAAAATGAACACTTTCCAAGCACATATTGCCGACCTTCTGGCCTGCCCAGACTGTGATCTGCTCCTTGAGCATAAGCATATAGAGCCTGGCCAGAAAGCTTGCTGCCCGCGGTGCGGTCATGTCCTCCATGCTCCGAAAAAAAACTCGGTTGACAAAACCCTTGCCCTTGCTCTTGCCGGACTTATTTTCTTTATCCCGGCAAATTTTATGCCCATCATGACTCTCGATACCATGGGGCTTAAGCAAGCCGGGTCGGTTCTCGATGGTATACAAGGCATCTATGACAATGGCTATTTCTTTGTCTCTTTGATGGTTGCCCTGACAAGCCTTGTCTTCCCGCTTGTTAAGCTATCCCTTCTTTTTTATGTCTCCCTGCATCTCAAATTGAAGCGTTATCCGCATGACCTCCCCCTCTTTATGCGGTGGTACAACCATCTTGATGAGTGGGGTATGCTCGAGGTGTATATGGTCGGCATTCTGGTAACAATCATCAAGCTGCACCACATGGCCCATATTCATTATGATTTTGGATTAATCTGTTTCATAGGGCTGCTTTTTGTTGCCCTCTCCTCTTCAATATCAATGGATGAACATGAGTTCTGGGAGCGTATCGAGGAAAGGCCTGCATGACGCCTGAAGTGACTGCCGCTATAAACCAAAGAGGTATGTCTGATAGTGAGGTCATCACCGCACGTGAGGCTGGTTTTCTTCTCTGCCATGACTGCCACAAGCTTATTGCTGATGCAGGAGAGGATACCCCGGAGAGATGTCCGAGATGCGAAGCTGCCATTCATCTGCGTAAACCAAGCAGTCTGGCCAGAACCTGGGCTCTGGTTCTCACCGCAGTGGTTCTCTCTTTGCCTGCCAATATATTACCCATTATGCGGGTGGATTTCCTTGGAACAGCAGACTATTCCACCATCATGGATGGCATTATTTATTTTTTTAAAGAGGGTTCCTACGGCATTGGCATCATCATTCTCACAGCGAGTATCCTTGTGCCCTGTTTTAAGATAATCGGTATTATTTTAATCCTGCTGTCGATTCATTATAAATGGAAAACATGGCTGAAGCACAAGACCCTGCTGTTCAGGTCTATTGAATT
>DAOWME010000135.1 GCA_030643245.1 Deltaproteobacteria bacterium | reverse complement strand
GTTCGATCTGAAAATACAAAACCACAGGAATAGTTTTACCTATTTCGAGGATTTTGTGTTTGAAGATCGGTCAAAGCCTGTCCTCGACCCCGATCGGGGGATGGCCTGAAGATGAGATGTACAAATGGGGAAGTTATTTCGGCCACGTCCCTAAGCGTCAATGTCAACTGATCACTGTTCTGTGAGCCGGGGAGAAATCTCCCCGGTGTAAGCCAGTGAAAAACCACGGGAGATGTGAAGGGAGGGTGAAAGATGGCATATAAGGATTTACGCTACTTTATTAAAGTCCTTGAAGAGAAGAACCTTCTGAAAAGAATCTATGTGGAGGTGGACCCTATACTCGAGATTACAGAGATTACCGATAGGGTGTCAAAAGAGAACGGACCAGCCCTATTCTTTGAGAATGTGAAAGGCTCAAACCTTCCGGTGCTCATAAATGCCTTCGGTTCACAGGAGAGGATGAGGCTTGCCCTGGAGACTGACAGCCTCGATGATGTGGGGGCAAGGATTGACGAGCTGTTGGCGCCGGATATACCTACCGGCTTTTTTGGAAAGCTGAAGGCCTTGCCGAAGTTGCTGGACATCTCTTCCTTTATCCCTAAAACCGTGAAAAAGGGGGCATGCAAAGAGGTCATAATCAAAGACAACCCATCGCTGGATATTTTTCCGGTTCTCAAGTGCTGGCCGGATGATGGGGGCAGGTTCATTACCCTCCCCATGGTCTTTACAAAAGACCCTGAAACAGGTGATAAAAATTGTGGTATGTACAGGATGCAGGTATATGATGGAGCGACAACGGGCATGCATTGGCACGTCCACAAGCACGGAGCCTCTCACTACCGCGGGAATGTAAGGCTCGGGCAGCGTATGGAGGTTGCGGTGGCAATCGGATCGGATCCAGCCGTCATATACGCTGCCACGGCCCCCCTGCCGGACAACCTGGACGAGATGTTATTTGCCGGATTTCTCAGGAGAGAGCCGGTGGAACTGGTGAAGTGTGAGACGATTGACATTGAAGTGCCTGCGAATTCCGAAATTGTATTGGAAGGATATGTCAACCCTCATGAAGCAAGTGTTGAAGGCCCCTTTGGGGATCATACCGGCTACTACTCCCTGGCTGACGAATATCCGGTCTTTCACATCACGTGTATTACCCATAGAAAGGATGCGATATACCCAACTACCATAGTCGGCAAACCCCCCATGGAAGACTGCTACCTGGGGAAGGCTACAGAGAGGATATTCCTTCCTCTCTTAAAAATGCAGTTGCCGGAGATTGTGGATATGAATCTGCCCTTGGAGGGGATATTCCATAACCTCGCCATAGTGTCCATAAGAAAAGAATACCCGGGACAGGCGAAGAAGGTTATGCACGCACTGTGGGGTATGGGCCAGATGATGTTCACGAAGATCATAGTTGTTGTGGACGAACATGTGGACATTCAAAACCTCTCCGAGGTCTTGTGGAAAGTGGGCAATAATATTGCCCCCAAGAGAGACATCACCTTTGTGGAGGGGCCATTGGATGTATTGGATCATGCATCCTCATTGGCAAACCTGGGGTCCAAGATGGGGATAGATGCGACCAAACGGTGGAAGGAAGAAGGGTTCGAGAGGGAGTGGCCTGAAGAGATTAAGATGAGTGAGGATATAAAAGCGCTGGTTGAGAGTAAGTGGGAAGATTATGGTCTATAGAGTTTTTCGGAAGATCGGTATAATCCTTGAAATGATAAAATTTCCCCACACTGTTTTTGCATTGCCCTTTGCATTAGCTGGCGCCATTCTGGCCGCCGATGGAATACCTTCGTGGAGAACCATTTTTTGGATAGTAGTTGCTATGGTTGGGGCGCGGAGTGGGGTCTTTGGCCTCAATCGCCTCATCGATAGAGAGATCGACGCAAAGAACCCACGGACAATGAACCGGGCCCTTCCCAGAGGCTTGATAAGGCCGGCAGAGGTAGTCGCCTTCATCATTTTTTCTTTTTTGGTGTTCTTGCTTGCCGCCTATAAATTGAACCCTCTCTGTGTGAAGCTTTATCCGGTAGCCGTTGTAGTTTTAATCCTCTATTCTTATATGAAACGGTTCACCTGGGGAACACATATGGTGCTGGGCCTGGCTTTGGGTATGGCCCCTGTGGGGGCATGGATAGCGGTCTCCGGCAGTATCGGGATCCCGGCATTGATCCTCGGTCTTGTGGTTTTGAGCTGGGTGGCCGGTTTTGATGTCATATATGCTTGTCAGGACACCGATTTTGACAGAAAATCCGGGCTCCATTCTATTCCTCAACGGTTAGGGATAGAGAAGGCCTTAAGGGTTGCAATGTATTTGCACCTGGTTACCGTCATCTTTTTGGTCTTACTTTATTTTTACTCAAATCTGTCGTTCATTTACCTGTTAGGTGTACTTATTACCATAGTACTTCTCATCTATGAACATTCAATTGTTTCCGGATCTGATTTATCCAGGATAAACACTGCCTTTTTTAATGTAAATGCAGTGGTGAGTATATCCATACTTGCCTTTACCTTTATCGACAGGTTGCTGTTGTAATTTGCCGGAAGTGACTATTCACTTTTTGTAGGGGGTGATAAATATACCGATCTATACTATCGCAATAACCGGTGCAAGTGGTGTGATCTATGCGAAGCGGCTCTTGGAGTTCCTTGTGCGTAATGGAAATCATGTAGACCTGATCCTTTCCGAAACAGCCAAAGAGATCTTGAAGATAGAACTGGGGGTAAACATACGGTCTGAAAAGGGCAGGGTCATAGAAAAGATAGGCGGACTTCTGGGTATACGAGATGTCAGTCAGATGCTCAGGTACTATGAGTCAAAGGAAATAGATGCCCCTTTAGCCAGTGGCTCAAACAAGAGCGACGGAATGGTTATTGTCCCCTGTTCCATGGGTACGCTATCTCGCGTAGCTCTAGGCATGTCGACAAACCTTATTGAGAGAGCAGCTGACGTGATGCTTAAGGAGAAGAGGACTCTTGTCCTCGTTCCCAGGGAAACCCCCCTGAATGCCATCCACCTCAGAAACATGCTCTCTTTGGCCGAGATGGGCGTCCACATTCTTCCTGCCATGCCGGCATTTTATTATCAGCCCGGATCAATAGATGATCTGGTTAATTTCATGGTTGGAAGGATATTGGACCTTCTGAAAGTGGAACATAATCTCTATAAGAGGTGGAAGGAGTATGACTGAAAAAGAGTTCAGACGGTCATACCCTCATGAGAGAAGAGCGACGGAAGATGTTGCGGTTGGATACCAGGACAGGAAGTGATGCTTGTACTAATGATTGACAATTACGATTCCTTTACCTATAACCTGGTCCAGTACTTCGGTGGACTGGGAGTGAGACTCCACGTTGCCAGAAACGACAGGATCACGTTGGAAGGGATAGAAGAGATGAACCCCGACAAGGTAGTGATCTCTCCCGGGCCTGGTACACCGGATGATGCGGGTATCTCTAAGGATGTCATCAGGCACTTCGGAAAAAAGAAGTGGATACTTGGCGTCTGCCTGGGCCATCAAAGTATAGGAGAGGTCTTCGGAGGGAATGTCAAGAGAGCGGATACGGTTATGCACGGTAAGACATCCGCAATCTATCACGATGGAAGCGGCATTTATGAAGGTGTGCGGAATCCCTTTGAGGCCACGCGGTACCATTCTCTGGTTGTGTCACACGATGGGTTCCCTCCTTGTCTTGAGATCACGGCAAGGACAGACGATAATGTCATAATGGGCGCAAGACACAAAGTGTATCCCATTGAGGGGGTGCAGTTCCATCCGGAATCGTTTCTTACCGGCGAGGGGATGAAGATCATCAAAAACTTTATAGAGCTTTAGGTGTGTATCTGTGGACTTTTTCAAGGGGGTGAGGGTTGGAAGGCCTGTCGTGATGGAACTTGCACTATCTTCTCCACCTGATACCGTTTTTGATATGATCCATTCCAGACCTTTCAGCTTCTTTCTGGACAGCGGTATGGACAAGTATAAGCTCGGAAGGTATTCTTTCATGGGGTATGATCCCTTCTTGACAGTGAAGAGCAAAGGGGAAAGAATTGAGCTTACCCTGGGTCGAGAGAAGTATACGAGGACAGGAAACCCCTTGCGCATATTGAATAGCATCATCGAGCATTATAAGATCTCGTCTTACATGACCGATCTCCCCTTCATAGGTGGAGGGGTCGGCTATTTTGCTTATGACCTCTGTCATTTTATGGAGAGGTTGCCGAGGACAGTGGTTGACGATCTGGGATTTCCCGATTGTTTCTTCTGCTTTTACGATCGCGTCCTGGCTTACGATCATCAGACGAATAAATGGTACCTCTCCGTAAATGACTTCGGGCAAACCGAAGGCTCAGGAAGAGCCATTGAAGACCTCGCAAGAGAATCAGAAAAGGCTGTACTCTCCGAGCTAAGAAATATCACGGCAAACCGATCAGAGCCTACCCATTTCGTGAGACGCAGACCGGTCCTCGAATCTAACTTCTCCAGGGAAGACTATTTGAGGGCCATTGAGAAGGCCAAAGAGTATATATATGCAGGGGATATATATCAGGTGAATCTGTCTCAGAGATTTCGTACAAAGCTTCCCATGGAAGCGCATCGGTTATATGCGAAGCTACGCAGTATTAACCCTGCGCCCTTTGCCTGTTACCTGAATTTTGGCGATGTGACGATAGTCAGTTCTTCACCGGAAAGGTTCCTCAAGGTGGAGGGGAACATGGTGCAGACAAGGCCTATAAAGGGGACCCGTCCTAGAGGTGGAGACGATTACGAAGACAGACTGTTAAAGGAAGATCTCCTTGCCAGTGAGAAGGACAGGGCCGAGCTCACCATGATTGTGGATCTGGAACGGAATGACCTGGGACGGGTATGTGACTATGGCTCGGTAAATGTAACAGAACACGCGGTCGCTGAAACCTATGCCACGGTCTTTCACCTGGTTTCGACAGTAAAGGGAAGACTACTCCCCGGATATAATTGCATGGATCTGTTAAAGGCATGTTTTCCCGGAGGCTCTATTACAGGGGCGCCAAAGATCCGGGCCATGGAGATTATAGATGAACTGGAACCCACTGCAAGGAGTGTATATACTGGGTCTATCGGGTACCTGGGTTTCAATGATCATATGGACTTGAATATTGCGATCCGTACTTTCCTGATAAAGGGGGATAACGTATATTTTCAGGTAGGCGGGGGTATTGTGGCCGATTCCACCCCTGAAGGGGAGTACGATGAGACCCTCGATAAAGCGGAGGCATTAATTCGGTCCCTGGCTGTTTGAGGGGTTGCGCCGGATACAATTTTTCGACCTGTGCAGTTGAGCAGGATTGCTTTAAGCGCCGGCTGCTTGCTTCGTTTGCTTCTTATACGTAAGGACCTGGCCAACTTTTAAAATAGACATACGAGACTTTTCATCCCATTACACATTCAGCCTTATGCAAGACTGTAGTTCATAAGAAGCAAACGAACTAAGTAGGCGGCAAGCGGTAAACTTGACCAACTGCACAGCTTGCAATTTTTCGACCTGTGCAGTTGAACGGGATTACTGCTTAACGCAATCCTATTAACTGAATCATCAGAGACACTTCAAGACACTAGGTTTGTGTAACCGCATATGTCGCAATTTTTTGAACACGCTCTTAATGGGGAGTTGGTACTGTGCAAGAGTATATATGTCTGAACGGGGATTTTGTCCCAAGGGAAGATGCTAAGGTCTCTGTATTTGATAGAGGTTTTTTGTACGGAGATGGGTTGTTTGAGACTATGAGGGCTTACTCAGGTCACGTCTTTATGCTGGACGACCATCTCTCTAGGTTACTTGACTCGGTCGACAAACTGGGGATCCCTCTCAAGGAGGATAAAGACTCCCTGGTATCGGCAGTACAAAGGTTAATGGAGTTAAACTGCTTGTCCGATGCGTATATTAGACTTACTGTTTCGAGGGGTATGCATTCAGGGACTCTGACTTTCAATGATGATTACCATCCCACAACAGTTATAATGGCAAGAGAACTCTCCCCATATCCGGAAGAGTATTATACTCAAGGTGTTAAGGTGATAATAGCCGGCGTAAGGCAAAATTCCTTTTCACCCCTATCCTGCCACAAATCCTTAAGTTACTTCAACAACATCTTGTCAAAGGAGGAGGCAAGAATGAGTGGGGTGTTTGAGGCGATCCTTTTGAATTCTGAAGGAGATGTGGCCGAGGGCGCTACGAGCAACGTATTCACCGTAAAATCCGGGTACGTTTTCACCCCTCCTGTATCGAGTCATATACTGCCCGGGGTCACAAGGAAGACTGTCCTGCATATTATCCCGCAGTTGAACCTGAAGGTAGACAAGAAGAGAACCTCTCCCGAGGAACTCTCCACATCGGATGAGGTGTTCTTGACAAACTCCCTTATGGAGGTGATACCGGTTGTCGAAGTAGATGGGAAGAAAATAGGGGACGGGTCCCCCGGGTCTATCTCAACAAGGATAGCCGATGCTTACAAGGATTTGGTCAGAAGGTCTCTGGTCGTCAGAGATCAAAGCCTTCCCGCGGCCTTTTTGTAGCCTTCCAGGTTCTTCATCAAAGCCGCGAATTTTTCGGGCTTCAAAGACTGGATCCCGTCACTTTCAGCCTGTTCAGGGTGGGGATGCACCTCTATCATAAGACCATCGGCCCCCGCAGCGACCGCTGCATAAGACATGGGAGCTACATATGTCCAAAATCCTGTAGCATGACTTGGGTCCACGATTACAGGTAGGTGGGTCTTTTCTTTTAAGACCGGTATACAGCTGAGATCCAGGGTATTTCGTGTGGCAGTTTCAAACGTTCTTATCCCCCTCTCACACAACATTACATCATTGTTCCCTTCAGAGAGTATATATTCTGCGGACATCAAGAATTCGTCTATCGTGGTTGACATCCCCCGTTTCAGTAATACGGGTTTATTGCATCTCCCAACTTCCTTGAGCAGTGCAAAGTTTTGAACATTCCTTGTCCCAATCTGTAAGATATCCGAATATCGTGCAACCAAATCCAGGTCTTGAGGATTCATTATCTCAGTCACCACAGGAAGCCCGGCCTCCTTTCCGGCCATAGCCAGCAATATCAAACCTTCCTTTTCCATGCCCTGGAAACTATAGGGAGAAGTGCGGGGTTTAAAGGCCCCTCCACGTAAAATGTCCGCCCCGGCTTCTTTCACCGCATGGGCTGACTCGACAATTTGTTCTTCACTCTCAACAGAACAAGGCCCCGCAATAACCGCTATCTTTTCCCCCCCTATCTTTACTTTGCCGTTGATATTGATAACAGTTCCCTCGGATTTTAAGTCACGACTTGCCAGCTTGTACGGTTTAAGGATCGGAACAACATTCTCTACCCCTGAAAGGACTCCCAAGGATTGCAGTTTGGCCTTTCCCCTTTCATCGCCGACTGCCCCGATGACATTCCTTTCTACACCGTGGATAATGTGAGATTTATACCCCAGTTCCTCTATTTTTTTTACAACTTCCTGCAACTCCTCATCATTGGCTCTCGCTTTCATTACGATGATCATCTTTTTCCTCCTCAATAAGTTTTCGGTATTATTGTCAGGACATCACGTAACTTCTCAAAAAGATGGGGTATGAGTCGCGCAGTAGGACACTTTCGTTTACAAAAGGCCCCACTGCGCTTATGAACATATGACCGCCCCTGAGTTATTGAGAGGTTACGACATCACCACAAAAAAACAGAATAAAAAAGGCCATGAGGTTTTACACTCATGGCCTGACAGAGGATACACTCTGTACAAAAAAGGCCATGAGCTTCATCATTAGTCTGCCCATGGCCTTGAATTATTGATATGCTTTGTACTACAGGGCTCCACCTCCAAGACGATGAGCAGGCTTTATGAAGATAAAATAATAAAGCCCACTCCTAAATATAGTCTTAAATATGAGATCTGTAAAACAAAACATCATGTTCAACTCCTGGCATCCTTCATGCATCGGTTTACATTTTTGAAATTATGGATGATTCAACGGTGGTCAAATTTTAACTCGTGCAGAACTAGCATCTAAGTGAGCATAAAGAAAGAACAGTCTAAAGCTACTAAATTTAACCTATAGGTTTTGGAACTACAAAGATTCAAAAAACGGGGCTTTCCCCCTGTTCTTTCTTAACGCTCACTAAAACGCTCAAACAGCTGCACGG
>DAOWME010000266.1 GCA_030643245.1 Deltaproteobacteria bacterium | reverse complement strand
TTTTTCTCTGAGCAAGGCCGCACGACGGTTTGCGCCGAGGCGTACATGATCGTACGTCGCAGGCGGAAACCTGAGGAGAACGCAGCTCAGGGGAAAAAGGGCCATTTCTGGATGGAAACTAGTTATGGATTGAGATGCTGTCCGTTATTATCTTAATTGAAAAGGGACACTACCAAATCAGCAACCCATTGATATTACAGGACCCAACTGAATTTTGTGATCATAGGGACTTTCGTTTGGTTTAAAAAATGGCCTTTCAGAGCAAGGGACTACTGTGTTACCCCTCAAGTCTAAAATGTCTTGACATAGAACAGAAAGAGTGTATTATTTGCGATATTTTCGCAAAAGCTAGGCTGACAACCTTAGGGATGGGGACGAAATAACTCCCTCAAGTTGGCGCTCAGATTTAGGTTAGATTTGATCGATCTGAAAACGCAAAACCGCAAGAATAGTCGAACTATTTTGAGGATTTTGTGTTTGAAGATCGGGCAAAGATGGCCTGAAGATGAGATGCACAAATGGGGAAGTTATTTCGTCCCCGTCCCTAAATGAAAATATCCCATTACAAGGCTCCTACCACGGCTCTTTGAGGGATTAATAAAGGAGCACACACCTGAAAACCTATGGCGCCCATCCATAAATGGGCTTCTGAGAAAATGGGCGTAGATAAGGGCTTCTATTCATAAACAAGGGATAAGAAATGAGCTTCCTGGTTTGGCAGGCTATAATATTACACTCCGTTTGATAGTCGTCACCACTTCATCTGGATCATCGATTATGGTAACCAGGTCCATATCCTCAGGGGAGATCATGTTTAACGCCAGAAGGTTAGTTTGAATCCATTCCCGCAAACCGCTCCAGTAATCAGACCCCACAAGTATCACTGGAAAAGGTTTGATCCGTTTCGTCTGGGTGAGGCACATTGCTTCAAAGATCTCGTCCAACGTTCCGAAGCCGCCTGGCATAGCTACGTAAGCTTGCGCATACTTAATGAACATCACCTTCCTGACGAAAAAATACTTGAAGTCTAGTTGTAGATCCGCGTAAGGGTTGCTTGCTTGTTCCAGGGGCAGACGGATGTTAAGGCCGATAGACTTTCCGCCTCCCTCCTTGGCCCCCTTATTTGCCGCCTCCATTATACCTGGACCACCACCGGTAATGATGTTGAAGCCATTCTCGGCTAATTTCTTCGCGATCAGCGTAGCCTTTTCGTAAGCCTTGCTGGTTTCCCCTGCTCGCGAAGAACCAAAGATGGAAACACAGGGATAAACATCGGATAATGTCTCGAAACCGTCAACAAATTCGGCTACAATCTTGAAGAGTCGCCAGGAATTATTTACAGTGATTGCATCAACCAGGTACTGGTTTTCTGACATGTTTCCTCGCCTCCCGGGCAATGATCTCCTGCAATAATAGCTCCTTCTCTAACCGCACAGCTCGAACTCTTGAGCACTTACTAGTGTCGTGTCATGTATCAAGTGTTTGATGTGAAAGAAAGTAGAACACCACCAATGCCATTCCCGCGAAGGCGGGAATCCACAGCTACCGCACAATCTCCTGGATTCCCGCCTTTGATTGTGCCATATGACACACATTATCACAAAACACAATATATGGCATATGGCACAAAACTTGATAGCGACATATGGCATATTTCTTATTTTTCTCATGCCATATGGCGTTATCTCCGCGGGAATGACAAAATTGAGATGCGTCATTTCTCAATTGACAGGACACTAGAAGGGTTTGTAGGTGATTACGACATGGCGCTATTCAGTTTCTCTTGAACTTCATTTGCCTCTGCCATGATACTTTCTAGTAATTCCAAAACTGTCGGGACACTGTGAATCAGACCCATACATTGTCCCGCCGGCAGCACCCCTTTATTCTCCATCTCTCCGTCTTTCGTGGCAACTTGCATCGCTGGGAGAGCATTTGCCATGTATGCCATCTGGACTATGTTCTTCCACCCCGAGGATAAGATGCCCACAATGAACTTTAGATATGGGAAATTGTATATTTTAGCCATAGTCCTCGAGTTGATAACTGCAACTGGAAAATTTGGAAGACCCAGAAATCCTCGTTTGTATGCTTTTTCAGCCGCCTTGGTCTTCATTGACCGGCATCCGAGTCCATCAAAATAGGGTCCATAAATCGTGTCGGTTACCCCCTTATCAACAGAAAGATCTTTGCCCTTATCATGAAGAGGACTCTCTTTTGTGGTCATGAAACGTGTCCCCATGGCGATTCCGTCCGCTCCGAGTGCCAGGGCCGCCATAAGGCCCCTCCCGTCTGCAAAACCACCTGCAGCGATCACTGGAATGTCAACGGCGTCTACAATAGCGGGAACCAGTACGAGAGATGTTGCATCTCCTCCGTGTGCTGCTGCTTCGTGTCCTGTGACAACAAGGCCGTCACACCCGTAGTCCTGTGCCCGTTTTGCGTGCCGGTCATTTACAACCGTAGCGATCACTTTTCCCCCATATTCATGTGCAGCCTTTGCGATCCAGTCCCCTTTTCCAAGAGAAAAGTTGATAACCGGTACCTTCTCCTCCAGCCCCACTTTAACGTTTTCAACAGCTCCAGGGAAAAGAAGGGCGGCATTTATCCCGAAGGGCTTGTCAGTAAGCTTTTTAGTTTCATGGACAGCCTTTCTTGTCTCGAGAGCATCCATGACCCCTGTTGCCAGAATACCCAGTCCGCCGGCATTGGACACAGCAGCTACAATCCTGGGAACACTAATCCAACCCATACCAGAAAGCATGATAGGGTATTTGACTCCAAAAAGATCCGTAACCCGTGTTCGCATAAGAACCTCCTTTGAAAATGACGTCGTCATACAATTAAGGCTTTTCTTAGGGACGATCTTTTGTGATTCGAGGGTTCTACGCCATCGATTTTTTCAGTTCATCAGTATGGTAGTCAACGTTTTTCAGGAGTAGGAGTAGCTTCACCAGAAAGTCGTGCGCTTTTCACAATGCGCACGCAGTTAATATCAATATGATTTTTCACACAAAGCCAAAAACGTTCAATCAGATAAGATAACAAGTATGACCACAGGATGCTCGTGTGTCAAGACAATCTCCCTAAGGGACGTGGCCGAAATAACTTCCCCATTTGTACATCTCATCTTCAGGCCATCCCCCGATCGGGGTCGAGGACAGGCTTTGCCCGATCTTCAAACACAAAATCCTCAAAATAGTTCGACTATTCCTGCGGTTTTGCGTTTTCAGATCGAACAAATCTAACCTAAATCTGAGCGCCAACTTGAGGAAGTTATTT
>DAOWME010000173.1 GCA_030643245.1 Deltaproteobacteria bacterium | reverse complement strand
GAACTTCTTCCGGCTCAATAAATGCCTCATGATTAGAGATGGCCTGAACGATGATCTCTTTTTCTTCCTTTTTCAAAGAAAATTTCCTTAATATTACCTCTGCTTCTTTAGCGCTGGCTTTAGCATGGTTGGGTTCCTTCCTCTTAATATCGTGGAGCAACCCTGCGAGCTGTGCAATTACAATCGCTTCTTTAATCTGATCCAGCCCCAGGAAGAGCCTTTCCCCTTCAACGAATACAATGCCCCCTGCATCAATCGTGACCTTTTCCGCATGTTCCACACCATGTCCTAGATTGTCTGCCAACTGCCGAGCTACCATACCATGGCATCTTATTACATCAGCATTATTATAGTAAATTTCTTCCGACGCTAAGATGGCTCCTTTGTGTTCCGCATAGAAACTGGGGGTCTTGGCGCTTGAGGCTATCCTTTTCGATTCCCTCATCAGTTTTTTGTAGATCTTGTCCACGAATAGCCTCTTTTTGAGAAGTCACTCTTTTTGATGATCATTCACCTGGGCAGGCAAAGGTCATTTTTAGCTTTCGCTTAAGCACTGGGAGCCTTACGTTCCAGTATGTCCAAACCCTCCGGAATCCCTGTTTGTGGGGTCAAGCTCTCGGGTAACCTCGAAAGATGCACGGTAGACCCGATTTATAACCATCTGGGCTATTCGATCACCTCTATTTATGGTAAAGGGTTCAGCGCCGAGGTTTACAACAATAATCCTCACCTCTCCTCGATAATCCGCATCGATAGTGCCTGGGGAATTTAGGAGGCTTATCCCGTTCTTGAGGGCCAATCCACTACGGGGGCGGATCTGAGCCTCATAGCCTTCAGGGATTGCAACGGAAATACCCGTGGGTATTAGCATTCTCTCGCCGGGCTTAATGAGCATTTCCTGATCCACAGCAGCATAAAGGTCCATCCCTGCTGCGTGCTCTGTCATATAGCAGGGTAGGGGGATATCCTCATCCTGGTCCCCTCTCATCCTTTTTATTCGAATCTTGACCTCGTCCATCTTTGTTTCTGACTTTACAATGTAAGAGGAATCCGCTTCGCTTGATCCACCCTACGTCCTGTCTATATACTCAACTACCACCGGCTGAAAGCCGGTGGGTTATTTTTACGACTGAAAATAGGTTATTTTGAACAATCTTGCTCGATGAAAGCTCCGGTGGACAGGAAACATGTATGTGAATATGATCTTTGCTCATATGACCGCTCCAGATTGTTATATTTCGGGCTTCACATGTCTGACGAATCAGCTCCCTGGTTCGCAATGCTATATCCCTTTTCAGGATATGATATCTGTACTTCGTTACCCACACAAAATGGCACTGGATATCATAGGTCGTATGTGGACCTTTCCTGTAACCTTCGCTAATGGCTAACTCCCCATGAACTATTATAACAGAAATGTAGCATCGCTAAAGCTTTTCGCCTGAAAGGCGAAGGTTTTAAACCTGGGGAATGGAAAAATAAAGTAGAGTCAACCAACAAAAGCGAAAATACTCAAATAATAACCATGTGTCAAGGTATTTCTGGATACGGCTAATTTTGCTTGACATAGGGTATCAAGGCGTATAAATTTCTTATTTAATATGTAATCATGGTGGAGGTCCGTGTATATGGAGGAGATGATTATCCGGAGTTTTCAGGACAGCGCTGACCTAAAAATAAGGTTTGCTGAGGAGAATGCATCTGGGATAATCTCTGTGGTCGAAGTGATTATTGATGCCATCAAACAGGGAAACAAGATCATATTGTTTGGTAACGGGGGAAGCGCTGCTGACGCCCAACACATTGCCGCAGAGTTTGTAAATCGGTTCTTGATGGATAGGCGCCCTTTGCCGGCTTTAGCCTTAACTACCGATACTTCCATAATTACAAGTATAGGCAATGACATGGATTTCTCCCATCTCTTTTCCAGACAGATTGAGGCATTGGGCAAGAAGGGCGATGTGGCTTTCGGAATCAGCACGAGCGGCAATTCGCTTAATGTTATCAAAGCATTCCAGGTTGCAATAGAGATGGGCATGAAAACAGTTGGAATGACCGGTAACGATGGTGGGAAGGTTGGGAGTATTGTCAGTCATTTATTGAATGTTGCTTCGAAGAGCATTCCCCGGATTCAAGAGGTTCATATTACCACGGGTCATATTATCTGTGAGATGGTTGACTCTTTGCTATTCTCAGATCGAACAAATCTGACCTAAATCTGAGCGCCAACTTGAGGAAGTTATTTCGGCCTCGCCCCTTAGCTTTGAAATATCTTTCCCGGATTAAGGATGCCGTTTGGGTCGAAGACCTTCTTTACCCTTTTCATTATATCCACTCCTAAGTCGCCGAGTTCCATCTTAAGGTAGGGCGCCTTTGTTATGCCGATACCATGCTCGCCCGATATGGTCCCACCCAGGTCCAGAGTGGCTTGAAAGATTTCTCTTACAGCCGCCTCAGCCCTGTTGACTTCTTCCTCTTTCTTTTTATCTATCATTATGTTAACGTGAATATTCCCGTCTCCGGCGTGTCCGAAGTTGACAATGTTCAACCCTGATCGTTTCGCAATATGATTGATCTTCCTTAAAATATTGGGAACCTTGCTGCGGGGGACTGTAATATCTTCGTTGATCTTTGCAGGGTTTATTCTTAACAGGGAAGGGGATATAGCCCTCCTCGCTTTCCATAGATTTTCTTCGCTTTCTCTATCTCCGGCAACTTCCACCCTATTTGCGCCGCACTTCGAGCATATGTCCTGAATTTTGCCGGCATCCTTGGTTACTACGTGCGGATCACCGTCCACTTCCACTAGGAGAATCGCCTCAGCATCAACAGGTAACCCAATCTTTAGAAAGTCTTCCACGCAAACGATAGCTCCGCGATCCATGAATTCAAGGGCAGCAGGCAAAATCTTCGAGGCAATTATCCTGGCAACAGTTGTAGCGGCGCCTTCGAGTCTGTTATAGATCGCCTGGATGGTCTTCCTGGTCGCAGGCAAGGGGATCAGTTTGACTATAATCTTTGTAATAACCCCCAGGGTGCCTTCCGAGCCGACAATAAGCTTTGTGAGGTCATAGCCGACCACCCCCTTCATCGTTTGAACGCCTGTGGAGATGATCTCCCCGGTAGGTAAGACCACCTCCAGACCTATGACATAGTCCTTGGTTACACCGTATTTTAACGCTCTGGGGCCGCCGGCACACTCGGCCACATTTCCGCCCAGAGTTGAGAATTTTGAACTGGCCGGGTCCGGAGGATAGAAGAGTCCCAGCCCTTCCACCTCTTTCTGGAAGTCTCCTGTGACCACGCCGGGCTCAACAAAGGCTGTAAGGTTTTCTGTGTCGATCTTTAGAATTCTGTTAAACCGGGTCATGACTAGGACCAACCCACCTTCCACCGGGAGAGCGCCACCGGTAAACCCTGATCCGGCGCCTCTCGGTATGACCGGAAAGCCCTCTTCATTCGCCAGCTTAAGGATATCCGACACCTCACGGACACGGGCAGTGAAAACAACTATGTCAGGAAGATAGATCTGATTGGTAGCATCGTAGCTATAACAGACCCGCTCTTCCAGTTCGGAGCGAACGTTCTCTTTACCCACGATCCTCTGTATCTTTTTGATTACACTTTTCGCTATCATCTTTCCTCTCTTGATCTCGTAACCCTTGGAAAGATGCTTCCTCCATCAGGTATGACATAGGTGGAAGGTTGTTTCCCCAGCGCTTCATAGGCGATAGAAAGTGCTTGATCTATTGATTCCGCCGGAGTTATGGACATCCTCTTCACATCATCACCAGCCAACCCAGAGACGAGGATTATCCTGGCGTTTCCTGCCTTGATCATAGTAGAGTATGCTGTTTGTCCATTGATCTCAAAATTTTTCCTCAGCGCCTTCTCCAAATCCAACAAATCATCATACTTAAACCAGTCAAGGAAAGTCGGATTGCCAAAACCATCGGAACACTCTGCCAGGATGATCATAACCCCACCGTGTTTCAGGACATTCATTGCATAGTCGATGCACTTGTGTGCCTGGATAAAATTGATATCCTTGGGGAACCCGCCGCAGCTAACTATAACCAGGTCGGCCTTTTCCTCAAGTTCAGGGCTGAAATCCCTTGAGAGTAAGTCGCATCCATGCTCGTGGGCAGATATATACTCCCCTGCAGCTACCGCGACTATCTCTTTATCGTTGGACAGGATTGTATTGAAGAGGAATATGGGACATAACATCTCACAGGCCTGCACCATGACTTCATGAAACGGGTTCCCTTCCAACACACCGGTCCTTGCCTTTGGATGCTTCCCTCCCGGATCCGGTGGGTTTAAAACCTGCAGGTGTGCATCGATGCAGCTATCAAATGAAGCGACACCAGGCAGGATACTCTTCCTCCCCCCCCCAAAACCTGCCAGGTAATGGAAACCTATCGTTCCGGTAAGGATGATCTTATCCGTTTCCGCAACCATACTGTTCAGTTCTACCTTAGCGCCCCTTTCGGTCCTGCCCAGATATGTAAGGTTCTTTGAGTCAGACGCGTTATGATCATAGACCCTGACTCTTTTATAAATCTCCTCTCCGATTATAATCCTATGTTCACGGGGGAGGTGCTGCCGGTGAATCCCCAGCGCAAAGACAATGCGGATATCGTCATCGCCCACGCCAATGGTATTCAGCCTGTTTATGAGAATGGGAAGGTATACCCGGCTCCCTGTGTAGCGGGTAATATCGGAGACGACCAGGGTTATCCTTTCTCCCCTCCGGAATATCTCACTGAATGGTGGGCCGTAAGTGGGGGTGTCCAATATTGATTCAATGAATCGAACGGTGTCACACGGTGGAGAGATCTTTCCAGGGGCGAGAATTCCTAGCAAATTATCCGAGGGGATCTTAAAGGAAAGGCTTGTACTGCCATACTTGAGGCTGAGAGTGCGGTCTCCCATAATTTATTCCGTCCTTCCCCTCTTAGATCCTGCCTACAGTCTTTGAGAAACAAGTATACTCTTGATCGCCTCTTCAACAATCTCTGACTCTCCTTCCTGTAAGGTTCGTACGTCCATGAGAAGCCGGCCGTCATCAATCCGGGCAATGATTGGTGGATCGTATCTCCTTAAGCTTTCCTCCAGGCTCTCGACAGATACATACACGGGTTTAATGGCGATAGCCTTGGTGGGGAGGCCTTGCAAGGGTAGGGCACCTCCTCCCACGCGTGAGTTATCGTCCCTGATCTCCGCGAGGAAGGTTCCTGAACTTTCTTTTTTCAACCCGTTATAGAGCCTCTTTGCTCTACTCTCTATCTCTCCGGGAGCCAGTGTCAACATCCGAAGGGTGGGGATCTTTTCAAGGACGGCTTCCCCTTCCATGTAAAGACGGAGCGTGCTCTCGAGGGCTGCCAGGGTGAGTTTGTCAATCCTGAGGGCTCGGTTGAGGGGATTCTCTCTGATCTTTTCTATCACCTCTTTCTTTCCCAGGATTATTCCCGCCTGAGGTCCTCCCAGAAGTTTGTCTCCACTGAATGTAACTACATCCACGCCTGTCCTGACGGCCTCCTGCACAGTTGGTTCCCTTGTCAGACCGAACTTGCTCAGATCTACCAGACACCCGCTCCCAAGGTCCTCCATTACCGGAAGAGAATGCTCCCTTCCCAGCTTAACCAGGTCTTCCAGTTTTACCTCCGACGTAAAACCTACGATTTGGAAGTTGCTTGTATGCACCTTGAGGAGTAAGGACGTATCTTCTGTTATGGCCTTTCTATAATCTCTCAAGTGGGTTTTATTCGTCGTGCCGACCTCCACCAACCTTGCCCCACTATTTCTCATAACATCCGGTATCCGGAAAGACCCGCCGATCTCTACCAACTGTCCTCTTGAGACGATGACGTCCCGTCCACTTGCCATTGTACTGAGGGTCAGGAGAACGGCCCCTGCATTGTTGTTTACCACCAGCGCCGCCTCGGTGCCCGTGAGCTCGCACAGGATGTCCTCTACGTGAGAATAACGGGACCCCCTGACCCCTTCCTCTAAGTCATACTCAAGGTTAGAGAAATGAGAAGCGATTGTCGCAAGGTTTTGCAATACTTCAGTATTCAAAAGGGATCTTCCCAGGTTGGTATGCACGACAACCCCTGTAACATTGATCGCTCTCCTCAAACTCAATCCGGCCACAATGGAAATCTCTTCAGATACCTTCATCGAAAATTTTTCGATGATTGTACTATAGCCGGACAGGGAATTCAGGTCGGAAGTGAGTATCCATCTCCGCTCTTCCTCCATGACTAGCTGGGCGGTTTTCACCACCAGCCAGCGAGGATACTCCTCAAATAGATCCTTCACCTGATCCTGTTGCAGTATCTTGTCCACAGAGGGAAGCATCCTCAGATATCGTTGCCTGTCCTTTTCTTCCATAGAACCCCCATATTGAATCATCTATCTTGTAACATGCTCACTAAACTCAGAAATCATGTCAAATACACCTCTCCTGATCATCATAACCGCAATTGCCGCAAGTAATAGGCTAATCACCTTGCCGAAAGCTTTTGCCCCTCCTTCACCCATGATCTGTATTATGCGGGTGGAATTCGAGAACGCAAACCACACGATGAGAAGG
>DAOWME010000037.1 GCA_030643245.1 Deltaproteobacteria bacterium | reverse complement strand
GAGAAAAGGGCACGAGTTGGTTTCCAATTCAGAAATGAGCAATTTTTTCTCTGAGCAAGGCCGCACGACGGTTTGCGCCGAGGCATACATGATCGTACGTCGCAGGCGGAAACCTGAGGAGAACGCAGCTCAGGGGAAAAAGGGCCATTTATGGATGGAAACTAACTAAAAATTTCGACCTGTGCAGTTACACAAACCTAGTGTCTTGAAGTGTATCTGATGATTCAGTTAACATGCTTGCGTTTAGCGGTAAACTTGCTCAACTGCATAGGTCAGAAAAACTTAAATTATCACTGCATTAGATGGGTGTCAAGGGTTTTTTCGGTGGAGTTCTAGTTAGTAGCTTGTATTCCTTGACTTCGTTTTACGCTTAGTTTAAAAAGGGAATATGTAAACTCAACCCTAAAGGAGGCAGGAAAATGAAAAGATCACTTGGTACATTGGCAGGAGAACTGGGCTCAGTAACAGGAATGAAAAAAATTGTTCCAGGCCTTATTATCATGGCAGTACTTTTAATCGGCAGGATATCCTCCGGTGGGGATCTGTCTCCTGAAGCCACGGTACACAAGTACTTCAATGCCATCAAAAATCATCAATTCGAAGAGGCATACGATTACGTTTCTCAGGGAATTAGAGGGGATAGGGCAGGGAAACAGGGAGAGTACAATTGCTTAACCCGAGTGTTTAAAGGGTAGCTTATGGAATCGGTCCCTATTTTAGTCGCGCTGGTTGCAGGGTTCATTTTGGGCTTGGTTGCGGCTTTTGCGTTGAGACTGATACAGGCCAAGACAGCAAAGGAACTTGCTGATGACTTGTTTCGTGAGACTGAGGCACAACATAAAGACAATATGCATACCCTTTTGGAGAACATGAAGACAAGTTTTGGAGGCCTGGCTTTAGATGCGCTGTCAAAGTCCACAGAGGAATTTTTAAAGCTGGCGACGACAAAACTCAAATCAGAGAGAGAAATTGGCGCCAGGGAGCTGGATGAAAAGAAAGGACTTATTGACCAGCAATTGCAGCGCATGACATCTGAACTGAAAAACATTTCCGTACTCATGGAAGAGCTGGAGAAGGATAGGATACAAAAGTTCGGAGAACTAACCAACCAGTTGAAGACCGCCGGTGAACAGACTACGGTTCTCATGCAAGTCACAAGCACCCTTCGTGAAGCACTGGCAAGTAGCAAGGTTAGGGGACAGTGGGGGGAGAGGATGGCAGAAGATGTCTTGCGGCTGGCCGGTTTTGTTGAGAATGTGAACTATCTGAAGCAGAAAAGTATCCAAGGCACTGGATCGCGTCCAGATTTTACCTTCCTGCTTCCACATAGCCTCAAGTTGAACATGGATGTCAAGTTCCCGCTTAACAATTACCTCAAGTTCTTGGAAGCCGATTCAGATACAGAGAGGACGAAATTCCGCAGTGATTTTATGAGAGATGTTAAAACCAGGATCAAAGAAGTTACAAATCGTGAATATATCAACCCCGAGCAGAACACAGTTGACTGTGTGCTCCTCTTTATCCCCAATGAACACATTTATGCGTTTATTCATGAGCAGAACAGTTTGATACTCGATGAAGGTATTAGAAAAAAAGTCATATTCTGCTCGCCCATAACACTCTTTGCCGTGTTGTCCGTAATTCGTCACGCTGTTGACAACTTTACCCTGGAGCGGACATCGAATGAGATATTGTCACTGTTCGGTAGATTCAAGAAACAGTGGGGGGAGTTCATCAACAAGCTGGAACTGCTGGGCAAACGAATCGGGGATGCACAGAAGGAGTATGATGCCCTCACCACGACCCGACGGAGGCAACTCGAAAGACCGTTAAATAGAATCGAGGCTCTAAGGACAGAGCAGGGACTACCGGTGGCATCTGATGATGATGTGAACTAGTGCCCATCCATAAATTGTTGAATTTACAAAGTGTCCCGGCTTAAGTTGGTAGCCAATGAAGATAAACGTATACGGATATACACAATGAGGAAGATTCCCGCCGCCCTAAATGCACAGTTCGAGCTTTTTTGGTAAGGTTGTCAACTTTTCATATCCACCGGATGTAACCCTCACCATATCCTCCAGCCTGACACCACCCCAACCCGGTATGTAAATGCCGGGTTCCACAGTAAAGACCATTCCTTCCTCCAACACTCCTTTACCCAGAGGGGATATCCTGGGGGACTCATGGACAGCCAACCCCACACCATGGCCTGTTCCGTGCCCAAAGTATTCCCCAAACCCAGCCTTCTTTATATGGTCCCTTGCCGCAGAGTCCACTTCTCTGACCGCCACTCCCGGCCTAATCTTTTCAAACGCTTTTTCCTGTGCATCTCTCACTACTTCGTATATCTTTTCCTGCTTGGCTGTAGGTTTGCCCATGACCACAGTCTGGGTCTCATCAGAGTAATAACCCTGGTATCCCGCTCCATAGTCTATGAGAATCAGATCTCCGTTTTCTATCTTTTTGTGGGTGGCAATGCCGTGTGGCAAGGCAGACCTCTTGCCGGAAGCAACGATGGTGTCGAAGGATACCTTCTCAGCCCCCATTCTTCTCATGAGATATTCCATTTCCAGGGCTATTTCTCTCTCTTCCACACCAATTTCTATCTTTTTCATCAACTTGAGGTAGCTTTCCGATGCTATCCGTATGGCCTCTTTTATGAGTTCAATCTCGGAATCTGCCTTTCTCTCCCTCAGACTGTCCAACCCTTCATCTATAGGGGTTAAATCAATCCCTACCAACTCCTTCAATAGCTTACTGTAGACCTCAAACGTAACGTACTGGGGCTCGAACCCGAGGGTATTAATCTTGAGATCAGATGCCAAATTAGAGATCGCCTCTTCTCTCTTTTCATATTTCCTTACAACAAAACCCTTGGTTTGCTCAGATGCCTGTGTCACATACCTGGAATCCGTCAAAAAAAAGTTCCCATTCCGGGTGATCAATAAGGATCCTTCGCTTCCCGTAAAACCGCTTAGGTACCGTACATTGTCGATGTTTGAGACCAGAATGCCATCGAGACCATGCTTCTCAAACTTCTTCCTTATCTTATGAAAGGCGCTCTTTTTCACCGTTACCCTAGTCCACTTTCTTGTCTAAAATGCCGATAGCAGCCCTCAACCCCAAAAGATAGCTGTCTACTCCGAAACCTGCGATCTGCCCCACAGCCACATCTGCCAGCATCGATTTCCTGCGAAACTCCTCCCTCGTGTATATATTCGATAGATGAACTTCCACGGTTGGTATGGACACTGCGATGATGGCATCTCTAATAGCCACGCTGGTATGGGTATAACCGCCGGGGTTTATTACTATGGCATCAAATTTTCCCATTGCCTCCTGGATCCTGCTGATAAGTTCCCCCTCGGAATTTGATTGGAAGGTTTCGACCGATACACCCTCCTCCTGCGCGACCTTCATTATCCGCTCATCGATTTGCTGTAGAGTGAGATTACCATATGTCTCAGGCTCCCGCTTCCCCAACAGGTTGAGGTTGGGGCCATGTATCACCAGCACGCTTTTCATATCCATCTCCGACAACAATACTTCTTGGCCGTTTCTATTACCCTCGAAGGTTATCCAGTCATCCGTTCAAGGCAGTTAAAACCCTTTCAGGGTAACCTTCCATTTCCTCTAGCACCCTTCGGGCGAGCTGTTGGCTGTTAGCTGTTAAGCCGTTAGGTCTGTTTGGCTTACCAGCTTAATAGCTTACCAGCTTACCAGCTGTGAGCGGCCGGCATACATAGTCAGGAAATAATTGATATAATCGACTAAAAAATGGGATTTCCTATACAATCAAGTTAATTGGTTAGAAATTTCTTCCACCGATAAATAAGTAAACCTTACATTGCCCACGTCCTCTGTCACAACAAACTTGATCTTGTTATTTCCCATCTTCTTGTCCAAAGCCATTACCCGCTGGTATTCATATTTAGAATAATCGGGCAATTCCGTCGGCAGGCCGGCTCTTCGAATCAGGGTCTTGATCCTGTATAGGACATCTTCATTGCATATCCCCATCTTCACTGACAGATTGGTTGCAGCAACCATTCCCATAGCCACCGCCTCACCGTGTTTATACGTCTTGTAGCCGCTTAGGGCCTCTATTGCGTGACCCACTGTGTGCCCGAAATTCAAGATTGCACGCATCCCGCTCTCCTTCTCATCCTCTTCAACAACCCTTGCCTTGATGGAACAACACCTTTTCACTACGGTCAGAACGGATTCCCGATCCAGCCCCAGTATCTTCTCCAGATTGTCGCCCAGGTTTTGGAAGAGTTCGGGGTCTCTGATAATTCCGTACTTGATAACCTCTGCGAAACCGGAGATTAACTCCGGTCTCTCCAGGCGTGTAAGGGTATTAATATCTATGAGAACGAGTTTTGGCTGGTAAAAGGCGCCGATAAGGTTTTTTCCTTTGGGATGGTTTACGCCTGTTTTTCCACCAACACTGCTGTCCACTTGGGCAAGAAGGGTTGTGGGGACCTGAATAAAAGGGATCCCCCTCATAAAAGTAGCTGCAACAAAACCCGTGATATCGCCAACTACCCCTCCACCAAGGGCAACGAGGGCTGATTTGCGATCTGTTTTGAGAGAGAGCAACTTGTCGTAAAGTATGCTTACCTGGCTCAGTGACTTATATTCTTCTCCGTCCGGGATTTCAATGGGCGAGACACTGAAGCCCGCGTCCTTCAATCCAGCTTGCACGGTGTGAAGAAAGTGCTTCCCTACCGTTGGATTCGTAACAATAATGATCTCATCTCCGATGTCGAGTTCCTTGGAAACCCTTCCCAGATCGCCAAGATTATCATAACCGAAGTAGATAGGATAACTTCTGCTGCCGAGATCTACTATTATCTTATCCATCAGAACCCTTTCAAAGGCAAGGGGATGAGGTTAACCCCGTTTCCTCCTTTTGCTTGGAAACCTATCTTCCCATAAGATCAGTATGGGGCTAGCTACAAAGATAGATGAATACGTACCGACAATAACCCCTATCATCAGGGTAAAGGCAAAATCATGTATGACACCGCCGCCCAGAATCAATAATGCACCAACCACAAATAGAGTCGTGCAGGAGGTGAGGATGGTCCTGCTGAGCGTCTCATTGATACTGGAATTTACAATTCCTTCCAGCTTCTTCCGGGCCATCTTTCTTAAGTTTTCCCTTATCCTATCGTATACCACTATTGTATCGTTTAGAGAGTACCCTACGATTGTCAGGATTGCCGCTAAAACCGGTAACGTGAATTCTTTATCTGTAAGGGAAAAAATACCGACGGTAATTACGACATCATGGAACAAGGCGACCACAGCTCCGACGGCGAACCTAAATTCAAACCTCCAGGTGATATATAGCAGAATCCCACCCATCGCATAGAGAATAGCCAGTAACCCTTTCCTACGCAGATCTTTACCTACTTGAGGCCCCACCATCTCCACCCGTCTCACTTCTATGCTATCTTTTCCATATACTTCTTGAAAAGTCTCTTGAATCTTATCCCCCAACCCTTCCATGTCGGGACCTGTATTTTCCACCCTGATTAGATATTCATTGGCCGTTTCTTCCCCGAACTGCTGGATGATGCTATCTTTTAACCCAATATCCTCCAGACCTTTCCGTATCTCGTCCGGACCCGTATCTTCCTGGAACCTTATCTGGACCAATGTGCCCCCGGCAAAGTCTATACCAAGGTTGAGCCCCCCCTTGATTACCATGGATGCGACACCCACCAGGATCATTACGCAAGAAACCAGGAAAGCCGCTTTTTTCTTTCCGATGAAATCTATGTTTATCCCAGACTTAACAACCCTTATCATATTCTTGTGACCTCGAATGAATTGAGAGAAATCTGAAACCTCAAATATGAACGGGAAGAACCTCCGGCAAAGGGGTTAAATGCTTAAAGCCCTTACCCTCGTCCTCGTAAAGACAAAATCGTAGATAAACCTCGTTACAAAGATTGCAGTAAAGAGACTTACTGCAATACCAATGCTCAGGGTAACTGCAAACCCTTTGATAGGGCCTGTACCGAACTGAAAGAGGACAATAGCGGCTATCAGCGTGGTAAGGTTGGCGTCGATTATTGTAAGAAATGCCCTTGAATACCCGCTGTCAATGGCCGATCGTGGTGTCTTACCGAGTGAGAGTTCCTCTCTGATCCGTTCGAGGATTAAGATGTTTGCATCCACGGCCATACCTAAAGTCAGGACTATGCCCGCTATTCCTGGCAGGGTCAGGGTTGCCTGGAAAGCTGCCAGCACCGCTGCGATTAGTACGAAATTTAAAACCAGGGCGATATTTGTAACAACTCCGGATAGTCTGTAATAGGAGACCACAAACAAGAGAACAAATAAACCGCCGATAATTATGGATAGGATGCCGCTGTGGATAGAATCCTTGCCCAGGGATGGGCCAACGGTCCTTTCCTCAAGGTATCTCACGGGGGCCGGAAGAGAACCAGCCCTAAGCACTATGGCAAGATCATGGGCCTCCTCGTCCGTGTACGAGCCGGTAATTTGAGCCCTGCCTCCTGATATCCTTTCTTGGATAACCGGTGCGGAATAGACGTTCTTGTCGAGTATTATGGCAAGTCTCCTGTTGACATTTACGGCAGTAATCCTGTCAAAGAGTCGTTTCCCCCTCTTGTCAAACTCCATGGACACATATGGTGTATTAAACTGACTGTCAATATTCACACTTGCATTGGTTATAACATCACCGGTCATTAATGTCTTTTTTTTCAATAGATACGGTCTCTTTACAACCCTTCCGGTCTCTCTATCCTCAATCCTCTCGTACAGTATCTCGTCTCCTGCGGGTATCTTTCCTCTTAGTGCGTCCTCAACGTTGTGCTCATCATCCACCAGCTTGAATTCGAGGAGGGCAGTCTTACCGATAAGCTTCTTGGCCCGCTTTATGTCTTTAACACCGGGAAGCTGGACAAGTATATTCCTTTCACCCTGCCGCTGTATAACCGGTTCGCTGACCCCGAATTGGTCGATCCTGTTTCTAATAGTCTCCAAACTCTGATCAACCGCAAACCTTTCTATACGGGCTATATCCCTATCTGAAAGCGCCAATCGCATTGATGATTTATTCCCGTCCTCTTTGACCGATGATTTTCTCAGGTTGGGGAATTCCAGATCGAGAACCTCTTTGAACCGCTCTGCATACTTGGGGTTCAGGAATTCAACCAGTATCTCAGTGTCGTTGACTCTTTCCAATTTACTGTACTTAATCTTTTTTTTCCTGATCACATCTTTCAAGTCCTGTGAGGTTCTTTCTACAGCATTCTCCACTGCCTTCTCAGTTTCTACCTCTAAGAGGAGATGACTCCCACCTTGGAGATCCAGCCCCAGTTTAATCTTTTTCTTTGTCCACCATTCAGGCAATTGGTCAGAGATTGTAGGGGCAATGTAACCCAGAGCAACCATGGTAACTATAGCGATCAGTGCAGCTTTCCATCCCAAGTTCCTGGACATATCCTTTCTCCAATTTGCCGGGTGGGCCTATTTCCCCTCTATTTCTCCAATTACCACCCCGCTTACCTCAAGCGAACCGGCGCAACATAAGGCCGTGCAATGAGCATTCGTATTGATTACTTCCCTTTAAGTATCTCCTTATTACTCATATTACTCACTGCTGAAATTTGGTTTCTGGAGACTTTCACCCTAACTTTGTCCGCTATTTCCAACGTAACTATCGTATCAGTTAGTCCTGTTATTCTTCCGTGAAGGCCACCGGATGTCACAACCGGATCACCCTTTCTCAGATTCGTTAGAAGTTTTCTGTGTTCTTTTGCCCTCTTCTGCTGTGGTCTGATTAAGAGGAAATAAAAAATCACAAACATCAGAATCAATGGGACGAAAGCCCCTAGACCCTTTAAACCGCCACCACCGCCAAGTTCGCCACCCATGGCATATGCAATCTCAATCACAAAGATCACCTCCTTAAAGATCCTTAGTTATTCTCTCCGGAAATTTCGACTGTGCAGTTACACAAACCTGGTGTCTTAAAGTGTCTCCGATGATTCAGTTAACAAGATTGCGTTAAGCGCCGGCTGCTTGTTTCGTTTGCTTGTTATACGTAAGGAACTGGCCAACATACAAATATGCGAACAAGACTTGTCATCCCATTACACATACAGCCTTATGCCAGTGTGTAGTTCATAAGAAGCAAACGGAATAAGTAGCCGGCAAGCGGTAAACCTGACCAACTGCACAGGTCGATATTTATTTAACTTTCCGTCTCTCTTAATTCATAAAATTCCTTACGGAATTCCATGAACCTGTCCTCTTCAACCGCCTTCCTGATCCCTCTGATCAGCGTAAAGTAATAGGTAAGGTTGTGAATAGTATTGAGCCTCGGGGATAGTATCTCCTTAGTAACGAGCAGATGTCTGAGGTATCCTCTCGAGAAGTTCCGACAGGTGTAACACTGGCAATTTTCATCCACGGGAGCATCGTCATCAATATACTGCGCATTCTTTATGGCTATCTTCCCTCTGGAAGTGAAGAGCATCCCATTTCGTGCATTACGTGTCGGCATCACACAATCAAACATATCAAATCCCGACCCTATACACTCCACCAGATCCTCGGGCGTACCTACTCCCATCAGATATCTGGGACTGTGCTCCGGCAGGAAAGGCAAAGTCTCCATTATCATCTCATACATCAACGGTTTAGTCTCACCCACACTGAGGCCCCCTATGGCGTAACCATCGAAACCAATCTCCAGGGTGACCTCCGCACTTCTCTTCCTGAGATCCCCGAACATCCCGCCCTGTATGATGCCGAAAAGGGCTGCATCTTCCGGTCTTGTTGTGGCCTTGCACCTTTCGGCCCATTGCCTGGTCATCTCAACAGAATTCAGTGTATACGCATGTGTTGAAGGATAGGGGACGCATTCATCGAAACACATCATGATGTCGGACCCTAGGGTTTTCTGTATTTCGATGGATTTTTCGGGTGAGATAAAATGCCTGGAACCGTCAATATGTGACTGAAAGTATACCCCCTCTTCGGTAATCTTCCTGAGCGCCCCGAGGCTGAATACCTGGAAACCACCGCTGTCAGTAAGAATGGAACGGTCCCACCCCATAAATTTATGTAACCCACCCAATTTCTTTATAATATCTTGACCAGGACGTAGATAAAGGTGGTAGGTATTACTGGCTATAACCTCTGCCCCGATTTCCGTCAAGTCCTTGGGAGATAAAGACTTTACGGTTGCCTGTGTGCCCACAGGCATAAAAGCAGGGGTAATGAATTCCCCATGCCCAGTAGTTGCCTTTCCCAACCTGGCGCTAGAACACGAATCCTTCTTTAGTAACTGAAATTTGAACCCCATCTGGATTATACTATCATCATCCCATCCCCGTAACTAAGGAAACGGTACCCTGCCTCAACGGTTGTTTGGTAGATATCTTTAATGAGAGCCTTTCCGGCAAAAGCTGATACAAGTAATAACGGCGTAGATCGGGGCATGTGGAAATTGGTGAGCAAGGCATCAACGATCTTGAATTGATAGCCAGGATAGATGTAGAGGTTAGTGTGTCCTGACATCTCTTTTAAGGCGTGATCTTCCTCTTCCCTAGCAACAAACTCAAGGGCCCGCGTAGTGCTCGTCCCTACTGCGATGATTTTCTTACCACTACTACGGCCCTCATTTATCAAAGTTACAGCTTCCGATTTGATCTCGAAATACTCCGCCTCCAACTCATGATCTTCAACATCTTCGACCCTTATAGGCATAAAGGTTCCCAATCCTATGTGGATCGTTATACAAGCGATCTTCACCCCTTTTTCCCGAATCCTCGATATTAACTCTTCAGTGAAGTGGAACCCTGCTGTGGGGGCCGCGATAGCCCCCTTATTTTTGGCAAATACTGTCTGATATCGTTCCGCATCCATTTGAAAGTCTCTTGATTCCTTGTCCCTTCTGATGTAAGGTGGCAACGGTATCCTTCCCACCTCATCGAGGAGATCCTCGAAGTTGCCGCCGGGGTGAAACCTGACAACGTATTTTCCGTTGGCCACTTTCTCTGTCACCTCTCCTTCCAGGTACTCATTGAAATGAATCCTCGATCCGACTTTCGGTCTTTTGGAAGACCTTACCAAGCACTCCCATACTTTGTACCCACCGTCTCCTTCCGGCTTTTGTGGATGGACTTGTTTGACAAGCAAAACCTCAACCTTGCCCCCGGTCTCCTTTTTACCGAAAAGCCTCGCAGGAATTACCCTGGTATCATTTAATACCAGTATGTCTCCTTCTTCCATGAAATACGGTACATCGGAAAAAAACCTGTGTTCAACCTTTCGATTCTGCCTATCTAGGACCAGAAGCCGAGATTTATCTCTCTGTTGCTCAGGATACTGGGCTATTAACCCTTCGGGAAGCTCGTAATCGAATTCTGCCAGCCTCATCCCTTCCTTTACTCCCCTGCCCTTGAAATATAAATACAAAGAAGGCCAAGACCCATAGCGACAAAACCAAACAACCTCAACACAATGTCAGGAACATCAGGAATATTCTTGATCATCCTCTTAAACTTCTCAGGAAAAGCGAAATAGGGCAACCCCTCGATTATCAACACCAAACCCACGACACTCAAGAAATAACTCAAGTTGTCACTCTCTCCTGTAAGATCATTGACCGGCTATCTTAGTTTTTTCTTTGCCTATTGTCAAGAACATATGAGATGAGGGGTGAGGAGTTGTGAGTCTGATGAGATTCCTATTGAAAAAACCAACACTAGGTGAATCGCCGATTCTACTTCAATGCGCAGACAAATGCTATAATTTTGCTCAGAGGTGTGCCGGGGCCAAAGATCTCTGCCACCCCTGCCTCTTTGAGTTTTGGAATGTCGTCAGGACGAATTGTGCCTCCGAGAATCACGACCTTCTCCTCAACCTCTCTTTCTCTTAGGACCCTCATCACCTCCGGCACCAATATCATATGGTTCCCGGAAAGGGTGCTCAGACCTATGACATCAGCATCCTCCTGTATGGCCATCTCAACAATACTCTCCGGCAATTGATTGCCCACATAGATTACTTCCATACCGGCATCACGCAGGGCGCGCGCCACTATTATACTCCCTCTCCAATGGGCGTCCATGCCAAGACGTGCCATCACGACCCTGATGCTTTCTTCCATCTCTATACTATTCCTTGTTATAGTTTTTCTCACTCCTGACATCTAAAAGCCATGTGAGGGGCAATTTTCATCAGCCCAGAATTTGTCTATTGGCGATCACATCAGAAAAGTGGTGGATCCCATGTGCCGTAACTCTTTTTGATGACCGAAGAAACCTCTCCCTCTGTAACATAGGCCTTCACGGAATCTACCATGACCTCCATCAGGTTTCCATTTTCGTCACAACAGCGGGCAATGGCATCCAGTGCATGCCGTACCTGCCCTGCATTTCGTTCTCTCTTAATCCTTCTCAGTTTTTTCTCCTGGATTTCAAGGGTTTCCGGGATGTCAAAAAGCTCCAAGGGCAGTTCCTCACCCTCTATCTGATAGCAATTTACTCCCACGACCGGGATCTTCCCAGACTCAATGGCTAGCTGATACTCATAGGCTGAGTTGGAGATCTCTTGGTGTATCCAGCCCGATTCCACCGCTTTGATGATGCCTCCTATATGGTCGATTCTTTCCAAGAAGGTGAGGATATTTTCCTCCAGTTGGTTCGTTAAAGTCTCTACAAAATAGGATCCGCCCAAGGGATCTATGGTATGGGTAACCCTTGTTTCCAACTGCAAAATCTGGCTGTTTCTGAGGGCCGTGAGGGAAGACAACTCGGTAGGGTTGCACAGCGCTTCATCATAGGCATCTATATGTACAGATTGCGCTCCACCCAATACAGCAGATAGCGCATGGTAAGCTGCCCGCGGAACATTGTTTAAGGGTTGTTGAGCCGTTAGTGCGACGCCGGCTGTCTGTACGTGGAACCTGAAGGTCAAAGAACGGGGATTCTCTGCTTTGTAACGTTCCTTCATTATGCGGAACCAGATCCTTCTGGCAGCTCGATACTTGGCAACCTCCTCAAAAAAATCACTATGGGCGGACAAGAAAAAGCTGAGACGCGGAGCAAAACTGTCTATGTGGAGTCCGCGCCGGATAAGCTCCTCGGAACAGGCAATAGCGTTTGCAATAACAAGGGCCACCTCCTGGATAGCCGTACATCCGGCCTCTCGGTAGTTGTAACCCGCGAAACTTATGGGATTCCAGAGCGGGGCATGTTTAGTGCAATATTCAATCGCGTCACAGCTTAGTTTAAAAGAGAACTTTGGGGGCAAAAGTTCGGGGGCGATTGTAACGGCAGTCTCCATCAAGAAATCGTTTTGACTCGTACCCCTCAGATTACTCAACTCGACACCGCGAGCCAGGGCATTGGCGAAGTACATGGATTGGACTGAGATGTTGCAGATGGGCTGACAGGTTACCAGGGAACTGCTGACAGTCTCTATGGGTATGCCGTCGAACAAAATACTCATGTCCTCGAGGGTATCGATGGCCACTCCCCCACGCCCTGCGTCAGCCCGGGCATAGGGGTCAGTGGAATCATATCCCCGAAGAGTGGGATAATCAAAAACACCGTTTATGCCTGTGGCCCCTTCCTTGAGAAGGAATTTATATCTCTTGTTGGTCTCCTCAGGAGGACCAAAACCCGCCAGTTGCCTCAGGGTCCAGGTCCGACCCCGGTACATCGTAGGGTGGACACCTCGGACATAAGGTCCTTGCCCTGGAAAACCCAAATCACAAAGATAATCCGTATCGGCCACATGTGCGGGGGTGTACAGAGGTTCAACAGGGAGTCCGGACAATGTCTCAAAAACCCTCTCTGACCCTTTTTCAACAATGTCGACCTTTTCTTTCCAGTGATCTTTCTCTCGGATTATCTCCTCAATCGCCTCGTCTTTAAATAGTTTAGACATCATCCTTCCTCTGAAAATCCCAGTAAGGGGCGATTCAGACAATTTCCTCCTTACGGTTTAAACCGTTTTCCATCCGTATCTTCCATGGACGTTATGAACGGAGATTATGGCCTGCTGATTGGAGAGACCGAGTTTTGGTGAACTGCCTGAGAGCGAAGAGTTCTCTTGATGACCATATCCAGTCATTATTTTATGGTAATATTATCCTTAATCGCCTTGAAAGTTTTACGTCCGATTCCATTAACCTTCATTAAATCATCTACTGTTTGAAAAGGACCGTGGGTCTTTCGATACTCAATAATCGCCTGGGCGTATGCAGGCCCGATCCCCTTCAGTTGTGTTAATTCATCCACAGATGCCGTATTGATATTCAACTTCTGCAGCGTCGTTTCCTTTGCCTCCTCGGCAAATACATAGGCCTGGGAAACAACGATGGCGAACGATAATACCAAAAACAGGGCAATCATACTTTTCATAACCGGTCGCATTTAGTAACCTCCTTTGATAAAAAATGGTCAGCACACTACTCTCCAATCCACATCACACCTTGGATAGATAAACACCAAGACAGCTCAAACCAAGCTTTGCAGTATAGCTTTTAAATACAGGTTAGTCAAAGGGTTTTTTAATGAACCTTGTTTAACCCCTTGACAAGATTCTCATATTGGTGGTATATTTTAATGGAAGGACTGGAAAAAAGGAAGGAGATTCTTGGTTGTGGGAATTGTGGAAGATATGAAGTGCTTCATGGAACCTAAGTCTGTCGCTTTGATCGGTGTATCGAGAAACGTTGATGGGGATTCTTTCAATCCGTTGAAGAACCTGATTAATTACGGTTTTGAAGGTAAGATTTATCCGATAAACCCAAAAGCAGATGAAATCCTAGGTATTAAAACGTATCCTCACATAAGGAAAGTTCCAGGGGATGTGGATCTGGGGGTCGTAATTACGCCGCGCTCTGCTGTGCCGGCCCGGGTTAAGGAGTGCACGGAAAAGGGGGTGCGCGCCGTGATAATAATTGCTCAGGGGTTTGCCGACTCCGACAGTGAAGGGAGGATGTTGCAGGAAGAGACCGTGCGAATTGCCCGAAGAGGGAAAACTAGGATTATCGGCCCTAATACGTTTGGTGTTATAAATGCCTACAATGGTTTCAGCACAGCGCTTCCCCACTTCGAGCTTGAGACGACACCCGTTGGGGTTATCTCTCAAAGCGGTATATTCTTCGTTGGTCTTTCGGATATAATATTCGGAAAAGCCATCGATGTCGGAGATTGCTGTGATATTGATTTCGCCGATAGTCTGGCCTATTTTGAAGATGACCATGATATAAGGGTGGTTCTGCTTCACATGGAAGGTATTTCAGATGGACAGAAGTTCTTCAAGGCAGCAAAGAGAACGTCAACGAAGAAACCCTTGGTTGTTCTTAAATCCGGTCGAAGTGAGCGTGGCGGAAAGGCAGCCCAATCCCACACGGGCTCTATTGTAGGGAAGGATGAGGTATATGATGCGGTCTTTAAAGCGGCCGGTGTGATACGTGCCGATGACGAGGAAGAAGCTGAAAATCTCGTCAAATCATTCCTGACTCTTCCCCTCATGAAAGGGAAGAGGATAAGCATCATGACATGGGCCGGATCTACCGGTGTTATAACCGTAGATGCCTGTGAAAAATATGGCATGGATGTGACGGACTTATCGGAAGCTACGTTGGAGATGATAAGAAAACTATCTCCCCCCCAGTGGCTTCCCCTTGGGAATCCTGTAGACATATGGGCATGTATGGGTCTCAAAGGGTTCAACCTTGAGAGATTCAGGGATGAATTCAAGATAATATTGGATGCCCTACTGTATGATAGAAATAGTGATGGCGTGGTAGTGATCATTCCTGATTTTCTTGCGCTGTTCTCTTCACTATGGTGGGATGTCTCCGTCTCAGTGAAGGAGGCTGCTGAGGAGTTCCCCTCCAAGCCGATCGTGTTTTCCATATTTGGTCCAAAGGGAGACTTGGCTAAAAAGCTCACGGAAACCGGCAAGACCCTCGTATTTAACAACTGTGAAAGGGCCGTGCGTGTCCTGGCCAAGTCAAATGAGTACTATGAATTTGTACAGAGAAATCAAGAATAAGGGACGTGGCCGAAATAACTTCCTTAAGTTGGCGCTCAGATTTAGGTCAGATTTGTTCGATCTGAAAATACAAAACCACAGGAATAGATTAGCCTATTTCGAGGATTTTGTGTTTGAAGATCGGGCAAAGATGGCCTGAAGATGAGATGCACAAATGGGGAAGTTATTTCAGCCACGTCCCTAAGGAACTTAGTCATGACTTACGGAAGCGTCACAGAAAAAGAGATAAACATCTTCAAGTCTATCGTGGGCGCTGAAAAGGTTTCCACCGGAGAATCCGTACTGGAGCTCCACTCCAAGGATGAATCCTTTCATGAGAGATCAAGACCGGAAGTCGTTGTCTTTCCTAAATCTAGTGGAGAGATAAGCAAGATCCTGGTTGTGGCAAATGAGAAAAGGATCCCGGTTACTCCATGGGGGGCCGGAACGAGTCTCGAGGGGAATCCTATGCCGAGTAGGGGCGGTATCGTCCTCGATCTTCAGGAGATGAACAGGATCTTGGAGGAAAGAGAGGGCGATTTCCAGGTGGTGGTTGAGCCAGGGGTAGTATATAAGGAACTCAACAGAAGGTTCGCAAAGAAAGGACTGTTTTTCCCCCCTGATCCGGGAGCTCCGGCCACCATCGGGGGGATGGTTGCCAATAACGCCAGCGGTATCCAGACCCTCAAGTACGGGGCTACGAAGGACTATGTGCTGAGATTGGAGGTAGTCCTTCCCTCAGGTGAAATATTCAGAACAGGCTCCAATGCGGTTAAGACCTCTTCAGGCTATGATCTGTGCCGCCTCTTCACAGGATCGGAAGGAACCCTGGGGGTTATCACTCAAATTACCCTGCGTCTAGCGCCATTACCCTCACATTTCACTGCTGTGCTGGTGAATTTCAACTCCCTTGAAGATGCAACTCATGCCATATATGAGATAATGTGCACCGGAATTGTCCCTGCCGCACTCGAATTCCTTGACGGAAATGTCATAGAAGCGATCAACCTGTTTAAGAACACTGAGCTTGAGGAGAAACCCACCCTATTCATGGAGTTTCACGGGAGTAATGAGGCCGGGCTCAAAGAGGAACTTTCTCTTGTGGAGGAGATATGCACCTCCCATGACTCTTCTCTGTACGAGGCCGGGATCGGAAGAGAGGAGAGGGACAGGCTGTGGCAGGCCAGATATGACACGTTTGAGTCGATGAAAAATGCCAACAAAGGCATGGAGATAATCATAATAGACACGGCCGTGCCCCTCTCCAAATACCCGGAGATGGTTGCCTTCGCCCGAAATGAAGCGCTTTCCAAAGGGGTAAAGGGATATGTATTCGGCCATGCTGGAAGCGGCAACCTGCACATGGGTCTCGTCAAAGACCCCAACGATAAAAAGCAGGCAGAGACAGGGATGATAGTTAACGATGCCATAGTCGGATGTGCCATCGATCTGGGCGGTACAGCCACAGGTGAACATGGGGTCGGAATCGGAAAACGCAAATTCATGGCCCATGAGCACGGACAAAGCCTGGAAGTGATGAAACGAATCAAGAGACTGTTCGACCCTAATGGGATAATGAACCCGGAGAAGATATTCTTGTAACCAATCGTAAATTCTCAATAAGGGACGGGGCCGAAATAATTTTCTCAAATTGGCATCCTTCATACATCAGTTTACACTTTTGAAATTATGGCTGCTTCAACGGTGGTCAAATTTTAACCCGTGCAGAACTCGCATCTAAGTGAGCATAAAGAAAGAACAGCCTCCAGCTATTAAATTTAACCTATAGGCTT
>DAOWME010000053.1 GCA_030643245.1 Deltaproteobacteria bacterium | reverse complement strand
TTCTTTTGCTTCTCTCAGTTCTTTCTCTATCCGCTTGAGATTCGAGATATCGCGGCCTTCAGGTATCAAGAGAATGACCTCGCCCCCTTCGTTTTTTACCGGTTTGATTGAATAGTCCATATCTTGAATAGAGCCATCAGGCAGCGCTAGTTTCATTTCGAAACGAACAAACTTTCCGGCTGCAGCTTTTTTCACACTGTCACGCACCTGATCACGAAGTTCGCTTGAATAGCTGAACCATTTTGACTCCCAAAGCGGCTTGCCGACAAAGTCTGATTCTTTAACTCCCACAGCATCCATTGCTGTTTCATTAACGCTTATCATCGTTCCATCGACTTCTGTCATACCCATTAATTGAAATGTATGCTCATATACCGCCCGAAACTTCAGTTCGTTTTCCCGGCTAATTTCTTGTGCCTGCTTGCGCTCATTAAGCTCTGATCGCAATTTATTATGAGATATATTAAGCCTTTGATTAAGGTTCAGGATCAAAATGATAGAACCTCCCATTATCAGTATTATAATAAACCCAACCAAAATCCAATACCTGTATGTTCGAAAAACATCGACAAGCGCTATCTCCCCCACGTGTTTATAAGGGCCGATTTTTAGCTCTTGCAAGCATTCATTCACAGGGCGATAGTTCAGCGGAATGGTCCAGCCGACCAATCTTCCTACAATGGGGACCGGAGAATCCGCAGGCATTTGAAGGAGCGCGACGGCAACCTCTTCGGCCAGTTCATCGGAAACATGCTTAATTCTTGCCATAGGCCATTCAGGATACTCGCGCGTTGAACACATACAAGGAAGATGGCCATCCTTCCGGTCCTTTTTACAGTACACATAAAAATCGTTAAGATCAATCTTTCCTTCTGCATTCATCCGCTCTAATGTGTTGGTTCTCACAGACCCGGCATCAACTATGCCGTCTCGAACCGCATAAATGACGGCATCCTGTGTGCCGCCGAATCTAAGTTCTTTGAAATCATGATACGGATCAATTCCTTTTTCTTTCAATTCACGCCATGCCGCCTGCCAGCCACCAAGGGACATCTCATCAACCGCCATAAAGGTCTTTCCCCGTAAATCAGTTAAGAGCTTCATGCCCTCCCGATCCGCGTTTCTGAAAATCACTCCTCCATATCTCGTGCATACACCGTAAACGCAACCATTCTTCAATGTCGCAATCCGGTTAACGCCATAAGCGTGTTCCAGTTCAACATAAGACGATGAATTCGTTAACACAAAATCGATCTTCTCTTTTTTGACGAAATCGTAGATCTGGTTGTATCCAAGCGTTACAATAACGAAAGACTTGTCTGAAATACGGTTCGAGAGATACTCAGCCAAAGGCTCCCATTTTTCCCGGCATAATTCGTGTCCCCTTGCGGCCAGCACGCCGATTTTCAGCGGATTTTCTTCAGCCCGCACCAGACCAGGGGGGGAGGCGCCAAATAGTAAGGACACAAAAAGCAGTATGATAAATATTTTCTTCATTCCTTTTCTCACATTTTTCAACCTGTGCAGTTACACAAACACAGTGTGTTAAAGTTTCTCTGATGATTCACCGGCAGGATTGCATTAAGCGCCTGCTGCTCGACTACACAGGTCGATATTTTAAGATTAGGGTATGTGTCCTTTACCATTAATATGTGGTGGCGGATATTCTGCCCTTATTTAGTTTCCATCCAGAAATGGCCCTTTTTCCCCTGAGCTGCATTCTCCTCAGGTTTCCGCCTGCGACGTACGATCATGTACGACTCGGCGCAAACCGTCGCGTCGTGCGGCCTTGCTCAGAGAATAAATTGCTCATTTCTGAATTGGAAACCAACTCGGGCCCTTTTCTCAAGAAGTCCATTTATGGATGGACACTATTTATATATTTATAACCTAGAATTGTTCTGAAAGCGAGCAAAATTTGACTTTCTTCCCCGTCCCTAATGTTCCTTAGAATATTGCAAGAAGCTGCGCTTGGCGCGCTAACGGTAAGCTCAGTGGCGCAGCTTGTCCGCGTTCGCTGGAACGTCTTGTTCTGTCTGTCTCTGTTTCCAGGCATCAATTTCCAGGCCGAGTGCCTTGGCGCGTTTTGCCCATTGTTTTCGCGCCAAGGCTTGCATGTCTTCGACTTTATCCATCTCGTCAACAATTTCCATACCCAACAGTGTCTCAACCACGTCTTCAATCGTCACTATGCCTCTCGACTCTCCGTACTCATCGACGACTAGGGCGATATTCTGACGATGATCAAGAAGGAATTCCAACAGGCCTGACAACGGCATCTCACTGGTAACGGGCATAATTTCTCGCTTCAACGTTTCGAGTTTGACCTCGCCTTGATCCTGCGCTTTGGACATCAGCATGTCATCTTTCAGGATAAAGCCTGTGATATCGTTGATATACGTCCGATACAGCGGTAGGCGCGAGAATGGGATAATTGGTTTGACGTTTAACGCTTCAGTAACCGTCATATCCTGCCGGAGCGCCAAGATCACGGTACGCGGCGTCATGATATCCTTGGCTTTTAACGACCCGAACCGGAATAGGTTGCTAATGATCCGGGACTCGCGCTCGTCGATTTGCCCGTACTGTTCACCGATCCTCGCCATTGCGATGAACTCCTCGCGGCTGAATACATGCACGTTTTTTCCGCGCGAAATCAGTTTTGTCAACCTTTCTGAAACCAAGACTAGTGGATACAAGGCCACAATCAAACCACGAACGAAGATTGCCGTTGTGCCAACGAGCTTGCGCCAAAAGACGGCACCTAGCGTTTTGGGAATGATCTCCGAGAGGAACAGGATCATCAACGTTATGACCGCCGAGAATAAGCCGAACCAAGTACTGCCGAATACGACGGCAGCCTTGGCCCCAGAGCCGATAGCCCCGACCGTATGCGCAATCGTGTTCAAGGTCAGGATGGCGGCCAACGAGCGGTCTATGTTATACTGTCTCAATTGTTTCAACAACGCCGCCTGTTTCGGTTGTTTCTCTCGTAGCCCGGCGATATATGAAGGTGTAATGCTTAACAGCACCGCTTCAGCCACGGAACAGAGAAACGAAAAGACCAATGCCAGCAATACGTACGTCACCAGCAGCACGACATCCGCGTTCGTATATTCGGTGGCGGGTGCCCCCGTATTTGCAATGCCGACTGCGAATGCTGGACTGACTGTCATCAACAGTAAGGTGAAGACAACCGACCATCGGAACCGATTATGTGTCAATTTCATCATAAGAATCCGGCAAGCGGTAGACCTGCCCATATGCACAGGTCGAAATAAGTTGACACCATGGCAATTTTTAGTTTATTTTAGCGAGAGAAAAACGTAAATACAAGTCTTTTTATGAATTTGTTCCGCTCAGACGGGTATTAGACCCAATAGACTCGAATCTACTCTAAGGGTTCTTTCCGCCGGTCAACTGGCCAAAGTTATAGGCCTTCAAGATATTGATTCTTGTCCTTGTGTGACTCTAAACAAAATACATGCTGCATAGTGCGTAATACTTAGGGCTATGAATTTAGAAGAGAAAATAGGCCAGAGATTGATGGTGGGGATTAGGGGCACTACCCTTGATACCGAGACCAAAAAACTGCTTCAAGAAATCAAACCTGGATCGGTGATCCTTTTCAGGAGAAATATCACATCCGCCGACCAGGTAAAGAGACTGATCCTCGATCTGAAGGCTCTCCTCCCCTGTCCTCCCCTCATTGCCATTGACCAGGAAGGCGGGCTGGTTGTGCGTTTTACCAAGGAAATTACTGTATTTCCCGGAAACATGGCCTTGGGAGCAACCGGGTCAGCGGATATGGCGTACCGTCAGGGGCTTGTTTCCGCTGCAGAACTCAAAGACATCGGGGTTGACATAAATTTAGCGCCCGTGTTGGACGTGATTACGACCGACCATAACCCGGGAATCACCATACGCTCCTTTGGGGATGACCCTTATAAGGTGTCGGAACTGGGTACGGCTTATATCCGGGGGGTCCAGGAAATGAGGATAGCTGCTGTGGCCAAGCATTTCCCCGGTAAGGGAGCCGCAGAGATCGACGCCCACGTGGATCTTCCGGTGGTGGCTATCCCTGAAAAGACCTTTGAATCGATCCATTTCCCCCCGTTTGCGAAAGCAGTGGAAAATGGGGTGAAGGGCATCATGTCCACCCACATTTACTGCCCCTTTCTGGAAAAGGAAGAGAAAAGACCCGCCACTTTTTCTCCCAAAATCGTTAATCATTATCTGAGGGAAAAGCTTCACTTTGCCGGGATAATTTTCTCAGACGATTTGGAGATGGGGGCCATCGCCAGGTATTATCCGATTGGCGAGGCGTGTATTAAGGGGGTACTGGCCGGTCACGACTTCCTGCTTATTTGTAGTGATTATGGAAAGCAAAGAGAAGGGTTATGTGCTCTGTTGAATGCCTATAACAACGAATTACTCTCTTTAGACGAGTTAGGTGCGAGCATGCAAAGAATTCAATCTCTGAGGGCCTTCTGTCAGCTGAAGTCACCTGAAATCTCTTCCAATACCACTCCAGTAAAACCCTGGTCGTTGGCGGAGCAGATAGCCGATCAGTCCATTACCCTGATGAGAGACGAGAAGGGATTTATCCCTCTAAAAAGCGCCAAAGATGAGCAAATCCTTCTGATCATGCCTGATCTATCAACTTTGGATGCGCTTGAAGACGGCTACCACCCATCAGAGGAACATTTTCTTTATAAGGCATTCCGAAACTTCTTTTCAGGCAATTACCGTACATGTTTTGTTTCTATCGATGTAACCCCGCAGGACATTGAAAAAGTGGCAAGCCTCATATCAAAGAATAGTACGGTCATTGCTTTTATTTTTAATGCCCAGGCATATAAAGGCCAAAGGCAGCTTATTGCCAGATTGCAAAACATGGCTCCAAAGGTAATATGGGTATTGATAAGGAACCCTTTTGATATGGTATTCCTGACATCCACAGATACCTGTCTCGTTACTTACGGTTATAGAAAACAACAGCTGTTTTCTCTGTTGAAAGTCATCTTTGGGAAATTTGAGGCCAAGGGGCGTTTGCCTATATGTGGAACTCTATAATGTCGCCATCTCTCAGCACATAGTCTTTGTGGACCATCTGTCCCTTATACTTCTCAGCGCCCCAGATCTTAGCATACCTGAATTTCCTAACAAAGTCCTTGTGTATCCGTTCTGCCAGGTCTTGAATCGTCCGGCCTCTCTTAAGGACAAAGGGAGAATCCATGTCAACCGGTTTGCCCGGAACCTTAGTACATACGCGAATGATGTCCAGCATATCAAAGGTATGTCTCTTCACTTCATCGAGGTTAATCCCTTCTTTGGCGGACATGGATACGACAGGAAAGTCCTCTCCGTAAAGATCCTTAAGGACTTCGTAGACTTCATAAGATCCGTCCAGGTCGCTCTTATTGCAAAGAATCAATGTGCGCTTAAAAACAAGGCCCTGATTTAATTTATCGTCTTGCATTTTTCCTACCGGCAGTATCTTAGATTTCTTTAACGCTTCAAAGGTGCTTTCCAGCTCCTCCAGGGGATCCGCATGCAAATTTACCACCAGCAACAAACCGTCGGCATTTCTCATTATGCTAAAGACCCACGGTTCTGTGTATCCCGCAGCGACAGGAGGGGTGTCCACGAGTTGTATCTGGATATTCTCAAACCTCATCATTCCTGCCAGGGGTCTCCGGGTAGTGAAAGGATAGTCCGCCACCTCAGGGGAGGCCTTCGTAACTCTTGAAAGTATTTCAGATTTACCAACATTGGCAGACCCCACCAGCACAACTTGAGCTGCCCCTTCTTTTTCTATACTGTAGATCTGCCCCTTCTTGCTGGATACGTGTTTCTTCCGGACTTCCCCTTTGAGTTTTGAGATCTTTCGCCTTAGCTGACCACGGAGTTTGTCGGTTCCCTTGTGCTTGGGAATGATCGTGAGCATGGCTTCCAATGCCTTGATCTTATCCGGGGTATTTTTGGCAAGCCGATACTCTTTTTCCGCTTCTATATACTGTGGGGGGAGGTTTGCTGGCATTACGCTATCTATAGACTTCCATATATTAAATTTCACTGCGTTATCGGTCGGAAGCCTCGACGACGTACAAAAAATATACGACCTACTCGGATTCCTCACTCTGGCCTTGTGAAAGTTAATATCTAAAAACCTATATCTTGTCCTTCGTGTCCTTAGGATATATGATCGGATTATATCATCTTGCCATAAACGGTCAAGATTTTTTGTATTCGCATAATTTTTCTGCGTAAATCAATGTTTCTCGGAAGGTTTATCGAAAAATATAATTACCTTGAAAAAATTTTACTTATTAAGTAAACTTATGGCGTTAAAGGTGGTCAAACTTGGCTTATACCTCGCTCGGTCATAATTTGCTGAATTTTAGGTGAGCAATGGGCATCGAGCGCAAGGCGCGAAAGCGCGTAATAGCGGGTCCTATTGCAAGCTTGAGCAACGCAGCGATCGGTGGTCAGGGCCGACGAAAAAGCGCAAATTATGACCGTGCGAGGTATATACCTCTCGGGAGAAAGAAAGGAGATATGATAAATACGTCCACTCGAAGCAGAGAGAGGCTATTAGACAAACGAAGAAAGATGAGTTCGAAGGGGACGAGTAGGCAGGTCTGTTATTCATGAAAAGAGGTTACAATGTCCACAAGGCCATATTTATTTTACTGTTGAGCATATTCATTCTGGATGGATCTTTTGGAATACTTTTGGGTGTTAGGTTTTGCCGGTACAGCCATGGTTTTACAATGGAGGAGGAAAGGGAACTAGGCAAGAGGTTCAAACGTGAGCTGGACAGGCACCTGCAATTTATAGAGGACTATTCCGTTCACGAATATATCGAGAGTCTCGGTGAGAAGATCGTCTCTCAATTGGACTACAAGCCTTTTGATTTCGATTTCTCTGTATACCTTGCTTCTGATCCCAACGCCTTTGCAACCCCGGGTGGGTATATATACATAAGTTCCGGGTTAATAACCCTGGCGGAGAATGAAAGCGAATTTGCAGGGGTCTTGTGCCATGAAATGGCCCATGTAACGGCAAGACACATTTCAAAGCGGATGGAAAAGCAGGGTAAATTGAACATAGGCACCTTGGCAGCTATTTTGGCCGGTATATTTCTTGGAGGGGGTGGTAAAGCAGTTGAAGCGGTGGGGGCCTTTTCCATGGCCGCGGCGCAGTCCCTTTCTCTGAAGTACAGCAGGGAGGACGAAGAAGAGGCTGACCGATTGGGACTCAGCTATATGTTAAAAGCCGGGTATGATCGTTCAGGGATGATTACTTTTCTAGAAAAAATGAAAAAATATCAGTTATCTACCCTCCAACCGCCTCCTTACCTCCTAACTCACCCCGGACTCGAAATAAGGGTCGAGTATCTTAGCACGATGCTCAAAAGATTCCCGGAAAGAGAAAAGCGCGAAAATGGATTTGAGGGTTTTCGACGCATGCAAGCCAGAGTGATAGTTGACTCCTGGACCCCAAAAAATGCCATTAATCACTTTGCACCAGCGCTAGAGTCCAGTCCGCAACGATTGGATTTAATCTGGGGCATAGCTCTTGCAAATATGAAAATGAAGAATTATGGTGAAGCTAACAAAGGATTGAAGGCGGCCCTTATAATCCGTCCGGACGATAGCGAGATCTTGAAGGACCTGGGCATCTGCTATTTTTCTCAAGGAAAATATAAAGATGCAATCTCGTCCCTTGAAAGATCAGTCGCCATTAATGAAAAGGACGCATCCGCCTTCTACTACCTCGGTCGCGCCTATCAGGAAAGTGGGGATTTCCAAAAGGCAATTGATGCCTATGTTAAGGTTAAGAGGATAGATAGAGCGTATGTTGACGTTTACTATAATCTGGGGGAAGCATACGGTAAAAAAGGACTTCTGGGAGAGGCCTATAGAAGCTTCGGTGACTTCTCTAGATTGAATGGTAACTTTGATTCTGCATTGCTTCGTTACAATAAGGCATTAAAATACTATGATGAGGGGACAAAGGAAAGAAAGGAGGTTTTGAATGCGATAGATCAAATAAAGAAGATAAAGAAGGTGAGACAGAACGTTGATTGAAACTTAACCCTACGACAGTATAAGGACATAAGGAGGTAAATCATGGTCGCATTGGCTTTTATTGTTTCTGTAATTGCATTGGTACTCGCTATAGTTGCCTTTAGACGAACAGGCGGCATGACGGATCTAAAGGAGGAGGTAGACTCTTTAGGCTCGGTTACAAACACTCTCAGGGACAAGACCGCCAATACCCTGAGAAAGATGGAGAAGGCAGTACGCAAGACTGATAAGGATGAAAAGCCCGAGGACAAAGGGTCGGAGACTGATGGAGATGAACAGGAAAGATAGAGGTGGCATATGGAATATCCGCTAGAAGGGATCCGGGTCCTCGAATGGGGTATTTTTCATGCGGGACCGGGAGCTACGGCTATCCTCGCTGACCTGGGGGCCGAAGTTATAAAGATAGAACAGCGTGGAAAGGGTGATCCTATCCGGCATCGCAGCCGCTTTGGGCGAAATTCGTTCGGTTTGCCAGGTAACGGGAATCTTTTTTTCGATGCCTCTAATCGGAATAAGAAATCGATCACCATTGATTTGGACAAGGAAAAGGGACGGGAAATCGTCTACCGGATGATCCCTCAAATTGATGTTTTTGTAACAAACCTTCGGCAGAAAACTGTCGATCAGGTGGGGATAACTTATCCTGTGCTTTCCCGGTTAAATCATCGCCTGATTTATGCCTCCGTTTCAGGTTATGGTCCCATGGGTCCTGACAAAGACTTGGGGGGGTTTGATTTTCAAGGTCAGGCGAGATCAGGAGCAATGTATTGCATGGGAGAGCCTGAAATGCCCCCCCTCATCTCCCAGTTCGGCATCATCGATCAGGCAACCGCCATTGTTTTCAGCCAAGCGATTTTGGCAGCCCTTTTTATGCGGGAACGCACCGGCAAAGGCCAAGAGGTTAAGAGCTCTATCTTGGGCGCCGCCTTACACTTGACCTATTTCAATTTCATTAATGCGCTCTGGCTACGTCAGGACGTGCCCCGACACAATCGCACGGACACTGACCCTACGCGAAACTATTACTGTTGCAAAGACAACAAATGGCTTACCCTGACCCTTCAACCTGGGTCAGACTGGCCCCGTTTCTGCCGTGCCATAGACCGTCCCGAATTGGAGAAGGATCCTAAATTTGAAACTCTGAAGAAGAGATCGGAGGAAAATCCTGGGGAGCTTATCTCTATGCTTGATCAGATTTTCTTGACTAAGTCCCGGGATAAGTGGCTGGATCTTTTCAGGGAATACGACCTGTTCGTTGGTCCGGTGCATCGACCGACAGAGCTTGAGGATGACCCGCAAGTAAGAGAGAACTATCTTGATGAAATCAATCATCCTTCTTTAGGCAAGGTCAAAGTCCCGGGTTTTCCTGCCCACTTTAGCGAGGCTCGAGCAGGAACGAGAAAGGCTGCCCCCGGGTTGGGAGAAGACACGGAAGAGGTTCTGAGGACGTTCGGTGGGTATAGCGAGCAAGAGATAGAGCAATTCAAAGAGGAGGAGATAACCTGAATCGTATCGTGATACACAAAAAAAGAAATATGAGCCGAGCAATTTATCAGGAGACTGGAAAATGATCGGAGCAATATTGAAGAAGCTGATCGGGAGTAAGAATGATAGGGAGCTAAAGAAACTGCATCCTCTGATGGCCCATATTAATGATCTGGAATCGGGCATTAAAGACTTGGCAGACCAGCAGTTGCGGGCTAAGACCTTCGAGTTTAAGGAGAGGCTTGACAGAGGAGAGGCTCTCGATGATATCCTGGCAGAGGCCTTTGCGGTAGTGAGAGAAACCTCGAGACGTACCTTGGGCGAACGTCATTTCGATGCCCAGTTGATAGGGGGCATCGTTCTCCATCGGGGCACAATAGCCGAGATGAAGACAGGCGAGGGAAAGACCCTAGCTTCCACGCTTCCCGCTTACCTCAATGCTTTAACAGGAGAAGGGATTCACATTGTTACGGTAAACGACTATCTGGCAAAGAGAGACAGTGACTGGATGGGGACGATATACCGTTTCTTGGACCTGTCAGTTGGGGTGATCATTCATGATATGGATGATGAGGACAGAAGAGAAGCATACGGTTCGGACATTATTTACGGGACAAACAACGAGTTTGGTTTCGACTATCTCAGGGACAATATGAAATTCAGTCTCGACGACTATGTGCAGCGTAAGCTTAACTACGCAATTGTGGATGAGGTAGACAGCATTCTGATAGATGAAGCAAGGACTCCTCTTATCATATCCGGGCCTACTGAAGATTCTACTGACAAATATTTTCATATCAACAGGATAATTCCACGGCTTCGGGGTGAAACGGATTTCACTATTGAGGAGAAGTCGAAAACGGTCGTTCTCACGGAAGATGGGGTCAGCAAGGTCGAAAAATTACTCCGCGTCAATAATCTCTACGATCCAAGAAACATCGATTTGCTCCACCACGTAAGTCAGGGACTGAAAGCACATGCCCTCTTCAAAAAGGATATCGACTATGTGGTTAAAGGCAACCAGGTATTAATAGTTGATGAGTTTACCGGGAGGTTGATGCCGGGCAGAAGATACAGTGACGGACTTCATCAGGCTTTGGAGGCAAAAGAGGGTGTCAAGATAGAGAACGAAAATCAGACACTGGCTTCCGTCACCTTTCAGAACTACTTCCGTATGTATGAAAAACTCGCAGGGATGACAGGCACGGCGGATACTGAAGCGGTGGAATTCAAGAAGATCTATGATCTGGATGTCATGGTTATACCGACCAATATGCCCATGATAAGAGACGACCATCCGGACGTCATCTATAAATCGGAAAGGGAAAAATTCCATGCGGTTGTAGATGAGATAAGAGAGTTGAACAATAAGGGACAACCGGTATTGGTGGGTACCATCTCCATCGAGAAGTCTGAGACGTTGAGCAGAATGTTGAAAAAACGAGGGGTTAAACACCATGTCCTAAACGCCAAACACCACCAGAAAGAGGCCGAGATCGTGGCCCAGGCAGGGAGGAAACATGCTGTAACAATCTCGACAAACATGGCGGGGAGGGGAACCGATATCATCCTGGGCGGCAATCCTGAGTTTTTGGCCTTAGATAAGTCGGGGAAAGATGTCCACTCAGAAAAATACCAGGAAACCCTTTGGAAAATGAAGGACTTATGTGTCCTGGAAAAGGAGGAGGTTATAGATCTGGGAGGGTTACACATCTTGGGCACGGAGAGGCACGAGAGCCGGCGTATTGACAACCAGCTAAGGGGAAGGTCAGGCAGACAGGGTGATCCGGGTTCTTCGAGATTTTTCCTTTCCCTGGAAGATGACCTACTTAGGATCTTTGGTTCCGAAAGGATCTCTACGGTAATGGATAAATTGGGGATGGAGGAGGGACAGCCCATAGAGCATAAACTGGTCTCCAAAGCGATAGAAAATGCCCAGCGAAAGGTGGAAGGCCATAACTTCGATATACGCAAACATTTACTGGAATATGATGATGTAATGAACAAACAACGAGAGGTAATCTATAAGGAGCGGAGGGAAGTAATAGGCAGCGATACATTGAAGGAAAGTGTCCGGGAAATCACCGAGGAATTGACCGAGGAAATCACAGATATTTATGCAGATGACAAATCCTATCCTGACGAATGGAATATTAAAGGTTTAAAAGAAGCTATTTACAAACAGTTCTCCATTCACATGTCCTTGGACAACATCCCTGTTGATTCCCTAACGAGAGAGAAGCTGGTTGAGTTGGTAACCGCCCAGACCAGAGACTACTATGACAGAAAAGAGGTAAAGTTTGGTGAGACCGCCATGCGCCAGTTGGAGAAGATGCTTTATCTCCACGCCATTGACAGTCAGTGGAAGGACCACCTGTTTGGTATGGATCACCTAAAAGAAGGTATCGGGCTTAGAGGCTACGGGCAGAAGGATCCACTCCGGGAATATCAGAGGGAAGGCTATGAGATGTTTATGGACATGATCGAGCGAATTAAGGCGGACACCGTAGAGAAACTTTACAGGATTGAGCTGGCCAATGACGATGATGTTTCTTCAATGGTTCCCGTGACACGGCAGCGGTTCTACCTGTCAAGGGGAGAAGAGGCGTCTGCTCCGGCTAAAAAGGAGCCAATTATGAGGAAAACGAAAAAGACCGGTAGAAACGAGCCATGCCCATGCGGGAGTGGAAAAAAATACAAGAAATGCTGTCTCTTAAAGGAACAATCACAAACTGCCTAAGAGGCTCGCATTTTCCTAGCGGAAAACAATTCGACCTGTGCAGTTGAGCAGGTTTATCGCTTAACGCAATCCTGTTAACTGAATCATCGGAGACACTTCAAGACACTAGGGGACGGGGACGAAATAACTTCCCCATTTGTGCATCTCATCTTCAGGCCATCTTTGCCCGATCTTCAAACACAAAATCCTCAAAATAGTTCGACTATTCCTGCGGTTTTGCGTTTTCAGATCGAACAAATCTAACCTAAATCTGAGTGCCAACTTGAGGAAGTTATTTCGTCCCCGTCCCTAGGCTTGTGTAACTGCACAGGTCAAATAATTTTATGGCATTTTGGGTTGTAAAACCTTGAGAATATGCTATATTATTACCTTTTTGTGGGACGTAGCTTTCTAAAATGTACCGAGGATGGGTGGTTGTGGAGAGGAAGGGAAAATATGAGAATCATGATAAGGTTTTGGATCGCCTGCTTTATTGTTTTGATTTTAGCCGCAGGTGTGTATGGAGAGGAAGAAAAGAAGTGGAGTGATCAGGCGGAACTTTCTTACGTTGATACGGGGGGGAACACCGACATGAAAACCCTCTCAGCCAAAAACCTTCTGAAATACAAATTTACGGATAAGTTGGAGGGAGCATGGAAGGCCAAGGCTATTTACGGGGAGAGTGACGGAGAGAGAGACGCAGAGAAATACTCCACTGAACTTCGTCTCAATTACTTGTTTACAGAGAGGTTTTACAGCGCTTTCATTGCAGGATGGGGGAAGGACAAGTTTGCAGGTATCGACTCAGAGTACAGGGTTGGTCCTGCTGTGGGGTACAAGTTACTCGACGGGCCAAAACATTTTTTGTCGAGTGAGGCGGGTGTCAACTATGTTAACAAGGAATACACGCACGGCACGGAAGAAGAGAACCTGGGGGGGCGGGCCTTTGCCGAGTATAAATACGCTTTCACTGAGAAGAACAGATTTTCCCAGTCCGTGGAGTATCTCCATGATTTTGAAGATAGCAACGGCTATGAGGTGAATTCCGAAACCGCGGTTATATCTGCGTTAAACAACTATCTGTCTTTAAAGGCCAGCTATCTGGTAGAGTACAGGCATCGTCCTGTCCCTTCATCCCTGGACGATACTGATACTACCTTGGCGGTTGCGCTCGTTGTCAATTTTTAAAGGCTATTGCAAAATGCCATTTAAGGATGAAATTTTGGCATCCTTCATAAAAGCTATAAAGTAGTTTACACTTTCGAATAAAAAAAACGGTCTCGGCACAGTTGAAGCAGCCATAATTTAAAAAGTGTAAACCGATGTATGAAGGATGCCGAAATTTTACGACCTGTGCAGTTGGTCAGGTTTACCGCTTGCCGACTACTTATTTCGTTTGCTTGTTATGAACTACAATCTGGCATAAGGTTGTATGTGTAATG
>DAOWME010000018.1 GCA_030643245.1 Deltaproteobacteria bacterium | reverse complement strand
GTGACGTATGATCATGTACGCCTCGGCGCAAACCGTCGTGCGGCCTTGCTCAGAGAAAAAATTGCTCATTTCTGAATTGGAAACCAACTCGTGCCCATTTTCTTAAGAAGTCCATTTCTGGATGGACACTAGTTAGGGATGAGAAAGTTATTTCAGCCTCGTCCCTTAGGTCTATTCCGGAAATATTACAAAGTGAGCCCTTCTGTTTTTAGCCCAGGCCTCTTCATTGTCTCCCGGATACAAAGGCATTTCCTCACCATAGCTGATGGTAGAGATCCTGTCAGCCCTGACCCCGGCGTTAACGAGATACTTCATGGCGCTGTTGGCCCTCCTCTCACCCAAGGCCATGTTATATTCCGTAGTTCCCCGTTCGTCACAGTGCCCTTCTACCGTGATTGTGACATCGGCGTGTTCCAAGAGCCAGGAAGTCTTCTCTGCCAATATCTCTCTTGCATCGTCTCTTAGGAAAAACTGGTCAAAATCAAAATTAATATCGACATTTTCAAACGCTTCCCTCAGTTTAGTCTCTCTCCTGGCAGCCTCCTCTCTTAGAGCGGCTTCTTCTATTTCCCTCTGTTTTCTCAGTTCCTCTTCCTTCAATTGTGCCTCTCTGGCAGCCCTCTCTTCCTCTGATTCCATCGGCTCAGAAACTTGCGGCTCTTCCATAGGGAGCGCCTCCTCCTGAACAACCTTCTTTGCACAAGCATTTAAGAAAAAAGAAAGGGACACCACCAAAACAAAAAACAAGAGATTACGCGACAACTTTCTATACATTTTTTTTCTACCTCCTTTTATTGGACTGGAAACCCGGATAATCCGTTTCCCATGACAATCATAGTGATATCCATCAATGGAATCTCGGGGACCAACACGGATTAGAACTCCTCCCGTTAAAAGTTCTCACCCTTTTCTGCCCGTTCCCGTCCGTCCTCATTATGTATATGCTTTTCTTACCATCTCTGGTAGACGTAAAGGTTATAAATCTTCCATCAGGAGACCATGAAGGATCTTCGTTATTGCCCGAGTCTGCAGTAGTAAGTCTTCTGACATCCGTCCCATCGGGATTCATTGTGCATATATGGAAACACCCCCCTTCCAAAGAACAAAATGCAATCTTATTCCCCCTCGGGGACCAGTCTGGAGAAACACTGTATCTAGTCTGGAAAGTCAGTCTTCTTACATTGCCCCCCTGAGAATCCATTACATAAATATTTGGATTCCCTGATTGATTCGATACGAATGCAATTTTTTTTCCATCCGGCGCCCAGGTGGGGGACACGTCTATCCCCCAATTCTTGGTCAGTCGTTTGAGCTTCTTGCCATGGACATCAACCAGATATATTTCAGAGTTACCATTCACACTCAGGGTAACGGCCATTCTCTCTCCATCCGGGGCCCAAGCTGGGGCGATGTTCAACCCCCCGTACCTGGAGATTCTATCCTCTTTATTGGATATGAGATCTTTGACGTAGATGTCGGGGTTTCCCTTCTTATACGATGTAAAGGCAATTTTATTCCCGTTGGGAGACCAGGTGGGCGATACGGCAATCGACCTGTGATCCGTGACCTTCCTCATATCATATCCATCGAAGTCCATAATGTAAATCTCTTTATGGGTCGATTCTCGTAAAACAAAGGCTATCTTTGTGTCAAACACCCCTTTCTCTCCGGTAAAACTCAGCATAATTTCATCAGAGAACTTATGGATCATCCTCCTAAGGTCTTGCCTATTACCAACATACCTCTTACCCAGAATGAATTGTCCTCGGAACACATCGTACAGTTTAGCCTCTATCTTGAGATCATCCCCATTACAACAGAAGCTACCCTTAATCAGGACCTCAGCACCAATTATTGACCAATCATTAAAGTCTATCTTGCCATCATTATCAGATTCAGGATCCTCACCACCAGCTTCTATGAAGTGTGAAGGGTCGATTAAGTTAAAAAGACCGGAGAATTCCAAATCTTGGCACAGTACGCCAAAGATCTCCAATGATATACTCTCTTTTTTATCACCTCCTCCAACATTTGTAAAGTAGGTTATAGCTATTGGAAACTTCCGAAACGAAGGAGACTCTATATCTATATATACCTTTGCCCAGGGAGTGGTAACCTTAAAAGAAAATACGCATAAAAAGGCAAGGATAAAGACGAAGCTTCTTTCTTTCATTGAATAAAATCATCACTCCATTGATACTTTCATTGAGCGGTAATCTTAATTTTCCCTTATCTCCCCCCCCCTTAAGAAGGTGTGCATCATGACACTTTTTAGAGGGTTCTGCTACCACTCTGATGAATGAAACCTGACCCCGATATCGAGATATTTTTCTCGATATCCTCCGGGTAGGGGCGGAAGAGGATTCGCTTTTTCAACTGCCCGCAAAACTGACTTGTCAAAGTAAGCGTTTCCCGAAGGGTTTTCAAATTTGACATCCTTTATCTTTCCGTCTCTCAGGATCCTAAAAGATATAACAGCCTCCAGATCCTCCCGATTCCTTACAAACCCTTCCGGAAGTATCCAGCCCTCCTTTATCTTGCCCCAGATTATAGTGTAATATATTTTGAACCTCAAATCCGTTCTTTCCGAAGCAATAACACCACCCTGGGCTGGTATCGGGCTGGTCCCGGTATGTGGTTGTCTGGAGACTTCCCCCCTTATCCTGGAAACGGCATCACTGATCTTTCTGCTGGACTCGGCCTCTCTAGTCCTTTTTATAGCTTTACCGACAACCTTTTGGGCAGAGATCTTTTTGGAAGGAGCCTTTTTCTTAGCCGGTGTAATAGCGACTTTTTTTACCGTCTTTTTGAAGCGCTTATGTTCGATCTTTTTGCTGACAGGTTTTGTTTTTCCAACCTCTTTGGTTATCGATTTCTTCCTTACCTTTGAAGGGGCATCTGAAGGCGCCGAAACCAGACTAACCATATGAAATGAAGGATGGGAAGTTTTCTTGAAAGAGAATGTCGGAAGACAGATCATCAAGCCCAGAATCACTAAGTGCATAAGTGCAGAGGGTATGATCATATCTCCCAGTTCCACAAAAGAACCACCGTCTCTCACATCTTCTCTGCCAAAAAGACTCATCTTTCTTCTTCGATAGGTCTGGTAATCATACCCAGTTTACTAATTCCTGCCTCCTTTATCTCAGCCATAGCCTTCATTACAAAGCCATAAGGAACGTTCTTGTCAGCCTTCAAGAAGATCTCCTTGTCTGCCCTGTTCTTACATATCTTTTGCAATTTTTTCCGTAATTTCAAGAGATCTACGGGATGCTCATTAATAAATATCTTTCTTTTCTTAGTGATCGTCAAGACAAGTCTTTCCTCTTTCGCAGGGATATCTTTAGCCGCAACCTTGGGAAGATCGACGTCAAAACCCTGCTGCAACATCGGAGCAGTCACCATAAAGATTATTAGAAGAACTAACATCACATCAACTAAAGGAGTGACGTTTATTTCAGAAAGCAACCTCCTGTCTTTCGGTTTATTATTTATCACTACCTAGTGCCCATCCACAAATGGAGTCTTCAGCAAAAAAGGCACGAGCCGAGTTTCCAATTCAGAAATGAGGAAATTTTCTCTGAGCACTGAGCAAGGCCGCACGAGAGTTTCCGCCTGCGACGTACGCTAATGTACGCCTCGGCGAAAACCCGAGGAGAACAAAGCCTAGGGGAAAAAGGACCATTTCTGGATGGAAACTGCCTAGTTTTCGTTAAGGCGCTATTTACCCAAGACATGCCTTTCAATAATATTGAGAAATTCCGAAGAAAAATTTTCCATGTCCAAGGTCAGTACCGTGACTTTATTGAGATAATAATTGTACGCCACAACTGCGGGTATCGCCGCAGCCAAGCCGGCCGCAGTGGCTATCAATGCCTCGGATATCCCTGGTGCGACAACGGCCAAGCTGGCAGAACCTTTAATCCCAATGCCTCGAAACGCATTCATTATACCCCAGACTGTTCCAAACAGTCCGATGAAAGGGGATGTGTTACCAGTAGTTGCCAGAAAAGGAAGCGCCTTTTCCAGCCTTGTGGTTTCAGAGGTTACAGCCTGCCTTAATGCCCTACTCACGTTATCAATCCCGCTCAATTCCGTACTTATTGATGAAAGATCATCAGGCTTCTCCCTCTCAATGGGATCGGCCTTAGCCCTGCTGAATTTACTCAATTCGACATACCCCGCCCGAAATACCTCAGCAAGAGGGCTGTCCTTCAACTTCTTTGCCTTTCCAAAAATTACGGGGAGCTTTTTGCTCTTCCAGAAAAACTCCAGGAACTCCCCGGACTCTCGCTCCGCCCGCCGGATCAATCTGAACTTATCGAAAATTATAGTCCAGGAAACAACGGAGAAAATCAGTAAGACCAACAAAACAAGCTGAACCATCGGTCCGGCGTTGAGTACTATATGGCCCACGCCTCCTTTTAGAGAGTTCTCCAAATATCCGGGCGCAAGGAAACCTAAAAATGTGAATACGCTATTCACATAATTCTCCTAAACCTTTTATTGCCGCAAATTCTAGCCACTTTCTCGCGCAAAGTCAAATGAATCTTTTCTTGATCATTTTGCGGCCACCTTCATTCCGTCAACATATCCTTTGATACCCATGAATATAGAGGAAGCTACGTTGTCCAGATAGCCTTTACTCTTAAGTCTCTTTTCTTCCCTTCTATTACTGATGAAAGAGACCTCCACTAGAACACTGGGCATTTCCGCACCGATAAGCACGTAAAAAGGGGCCTGTTTCACGCCAAGATCTTTAATCCCTGAATATTTCGGGCCGAGATTCTTCAACATGGATACCTGTACATACTCAGCAAGCCGACAGGATTCATTGACTTTTGAGTTCATCATAAGGTCGCGCAATATGGATTGGAGATCACTTATCTTCTTGGCTGAGGTGGCGTTTTCTCTCGCTGCCACACGGATGGCCTCCTCATCTGAGGAAAGATTCAGAAAATACGTTTCAATCCCGTGGGCCTTCCTGTTGTGGCTTGCGTTGGCATGAACAGAAATGAACAGGTCCGCTTTTTGCGTATTTGCGATAGCTGTCCTTTCCTCCAGAGGGATGAACCGATCATCTCTCCGGGTCAAGACCACCTCACAACCCAGTTTTTCTTTGATTATCTTTTCCAGTTCCTTGCTGATCTTCAAGACCACATCTTTCTCCTTCAACCCTGAAGGTCCGATGGCTCCCGGATCACGTCCACCATGTCCCGGATCAATGACTATCCTGCCAACATGAAGACCTAATTGCTGGCCCAAGGACAACCCCTTTGATCCCTTTGACTCCGAATCCCGTTTCTTGGCAGAGAGCCTATCGCCTATCACATCGACGACGATTCGAAATGGGTCTTGTAATGGGAAAATTTTGTAGCTTTTGATGCCATCAATATCGAGCACCACCCTTACGGAACCCGCCTTGTGCTGTCCTGCTCGGACCCTCTTTAAGAGGCCGTCATTAATAGGAATCGATTGTTCCAGACCTGGACCGATCCTTGTATTATGCAAATCGATAAACAGACGCGGTGGTTTGTTAATGGAAGGGTCTTTTCTCAGAAGACGCTCGGAATATCGAACCGATTTGTTAACATGAATCACAACCCTCGTATAATCAGGGTTAGACCAATATCTAATCCCTGTAACCGGCTTTAGGTCTGATATCTTTGTGGCAGAGGGTTTCTTCGACACTGTAGATGGTCTGTACTTCTTCAATTTATTCAATTTCAGTTTCGCTTTTCCTGTTACGTTCCCCATTGGAAAGTTGGAGATAACTTTGGCATACTCCTTATACGCCCTTGATTTATCATTCTTGTATTTGTCATAGATGCCGGCAATCCTGAACTGAGCGTCATCCGCCAGTATGCTCTTAGGATATTTCTTGATCATTATCTGATAGCCGCGAATCGCGGCATCCAGATCAGCTTTCCTTCCGGAGTAGCCATACAGGTAGAGATAAATTTTTCCAATCATATACATGGAGTCATCAGCTTTAGCCCCCTTCGGATAACTCTTGTAGACCTTCTCGAACTTTTTGACACATCCAATCCAGTTACTTCGGTATCGTCTCTTGGCTTTCGACACCTCCAGGGACCTGAACGACTTATAAGCCTCTCGATACCGTCTTACGCTGCTATCCCCGTGGGCATTAAATACAACAAACAGGGATAACAGAAGACTGACTGTTATGAGTGTAGTAACCCTTCTATTCATAATACTTACCGATAACGTCTCCAGAATCCGATTTGTGGGAGGGGACCCTCGTCCATGATACTGTATATGGAGATATTTTTTGTAGAGGGGGGGGCAGACGTCCTGTCTCGTGTGTTACGTGTTGGATAGGTGACGGTGGTATCCCCAGAGGGCGCCCATAGCCCTGACCGCCCTTTCAGGGGATGGAAATACAGGCATCCCACCTTCCTCAAGAATTTCGGCACATTCTCGCACCAGACTGTCCTCACCTATCGCCCACCCTATCACCGGCTTTGTCCACAATTGTCTTAAATTGCTCAATAGATCTTCGAAATCTATCCTCCAAACCAACCTGTTAACCATAAAACAGGAAAGGGCCATGTCCACATTCGGGTCATCCATAAAGGCCATCAAGGGCACCCGATACACGCTATTTATATCCGATGGAATCCCAACGGAAAAAGTGTCTAGGGGGTTTGATACCTTTGCCGACGGCAGTACGGTCGGTTTGATCTTGTCGACAGTATCCTTCGACAATTCGGCCAGCTCCAGACCAAAGTCTGAACAGGCATCGGCTGCCATTGATCCGATACCTCCACTATAAGTTACGACTGCGACTCTATTTCCCCTCGGAACACACCGGCAATCAAATATCTTGGCCAGATCAAGAAATTCGTCCAAATCTCTGGCCCGCATTACCCCTGCCTGTCTAAGAGCAACGTCAAATATTGTGTCGTCAACGGCGATAGCACCCGTGTGGGACTCGGCGGTTCTTAACCCATCTTCCGTTCTCCCTGTCTTGAAGACGATTATCGGTTTCTTTTTTGATACCCTTCTTGAAACCTCCAAGAACCGTTTACCTTCCCGGATACTTTCCATATATATGGCGATAACTTTTGTTTCCGGGTCTTCTCCCAGATATTCCATTACCTCAGCCTCGTCAATGTCGCAGCAATTACCCACGTCTACGGACTTGCTCACTCCAATGTACTGAGAGGAATTCATGAAGTCCAGAACCGGGCAACAGAACTGGCCACTTTGGGCAATCATCGCGATCCCTCCCTTTTTGAGGCGTTCTATTGGATAAAAGCCCAGCACCATTCCGTTCGATGTATTCACAGGCCCGACCGCATTCGGCCCCATCAGCCTTATCCCTTTCTCCGCTGCGTGTCTCACTACCGTCATCTGACGTTTCGCTCCTAATTCACCGGCTTCAGAAAAACCACCGGAAACAAGCAACACATTCCTGATGCCTTTTGCAGCACAATCATCCAAGAGCGCAACGGTCTCATCCGCAGAGATCATAGAAACCGCCAATTCGATATTTTGAGGGAGTTCTTGAATGCTGCCATATGTCCTGAACCCGAGAATGTCACCCCCTTCGGGGTTCACTGGATAAACCTCCCCTAAAAAGCCAAATTCTCGCAAGTTTCTAAGAATAAGGTATCCTGGTCGATTGGATATCCTGGAGACCCCGATTATGGTGACACTTTTTGGCTCAAGAAAATGCTTTACTACGTGTTCCATTACCCCTCCATGATCTTTGGTTTCCTCAGCGAAAAAAAGCCCTTTCCATTTATGGTAAATCTGTCCATCTATAGGTTTTCAGATATTAAATTTTACAAGGCCAGAGGGAGGAATCCGAGTAAGTCGTACATTTTTAGTACGTCGTCGAGGCTTCCGACCGATAACGCAGTGAAATTTAATACATGGAAGTCTATAAGTCTTCTTCTATTGCTACTGCCCGGTCGTTTCTTCTTGCCTGCACAAGATCGTAATCGTTCACAGGGCGCTGTTGTCAAGACGCCGCAATGGGACGCACGACGCATCAATGTAATGTGTCGTAAAATAGCAATCAGTATATGTTAGACTAAAATAAGTGTCAAACGAATAATCAACAACCCAGCAATTCTAATTCGTTACCATCCAGAAATGCGCTTCTGAAAAAGTGGGCGCGTAATAGGAATTGCGGACCCGTCATTGTTCACCTTGACAGGGATTCTCCCTCTATGGTAGGTTTGCACCGTGAATAGGGAATTAATGTTCGTATTTTCAAAGGCCTATTTAGTGCCCATCCATAAATGGCTATTTCCCGCAATCTCTGCGTCAGACCCAGATTTTAACCGCAGGAATACATTAGGTATTTTGAGGATTAAAATCTTCGTCTTCCTTGACCTTGTAAAAAATATCTCATTTCCGGACGGACACTATTTGTGGCTGGAAGCTAAAGGACACGACCGAAAATAGGTCGTGGGGAGGCCACCCGATTGGCAAAAAGGGTATTTGTCGTACTGTTTGTGGCGATATTTTCGGCCATGGTCGGCGTCGGAATTGTCATTCCCTTTTTGCCCCTTTACGCCCAGACCCTTGGGGCGTCCGGTATCTGGCTGGGCATAATCTTCTCCGGATTTTCACTCTCTCGATCCATATTCATGCCTGTCATCGGGAGGTTGTCCGACAAGAAAGGCAGAAAGATATTTCTGTGCATAGGGCTGTTAGGTTATTCAGTGGTTTCACTGGGGTATATCCATGCAGATAAGGCATCTCAGCTATTCATCGTTCGTTTCATGCAGGGCTTTTTTGCGGCCATGATACTCCCCATAGCCATGGCATATATCGGAGAAATATCGCCGGTCAAAAAGGAGGGCACTTTTATGGGTAGCTTCAACGTTGCTCTCTTTGCGGGGTTCGGTATCGGGCCTTTCATGGGTGGAACCATCAATGACCATTTCGGCATGGATATGGCATTCTATGCTATGGGGGGGTTGAGCCTGACTGCCTTTCTGATGATATTGCTTTTTCTCCCGGAACTCCACCTATATAAGAAAGGGTGGGGGCATCCGAGGGCGTCTTACAAGGTGATGCTCGGGAGAAATGTGATCAGGGGGATAACAGTATTCAGGCTGGTAAATGCCATGGGAAGGGGCATGGTCGCCACTTTTCTCCCCATTTTTGCCTCCCAGCGCCTTCAGCTCAATGGGGGACAGATAGGGCTTCTGATCTCTGCCAATATCCTGTTGACCTCGGTTCTCCAGGCTCCTTTCGGTAAACTGGCAGACAAGATGAGTAGATTGAAGCTGATCGTCTTCGGGGGGTGTATGGCTTCCTTCACTATATTATTAATACCATTTACATTAGATTTTAACCAACTATTGGCTCTAAACATAGCAATGGGTTTCGCAGGGGCAATCTCTTTGCCGGCCACGAGCGCCTTGGCCGTCGAAGAAGGCCGTGACATGGGCATGGGGTCTGTTATGGGGATCTTCGATATGGCCATGAGTATCGGCCTTACCAGTGGTCCGCTCATGGGAGGGTTGCTCATGGATTCCCTCGGTTTGGATTCCATCTTCATCTTTGGGGGGTGCATAGGATTCATGGCCGTCGGTCTTTTTGTTTGGTTTTTGGCGCCGGCATCATGTAACCGATAAATGAAAGATACCATTGAAGGAAACCATCCAGTAATCGCTTTTTGGAGAACAAGAGATGAGATCAAGGGAAGACCTCCGTAAGACACTGAACCGGATAGACCGAAAAGGATATAAAGCTTATAAGGACATCAAGGGGGAATACGACTTCACGCAATTCGTTCTCTGTATAGACCATGTCCAGGGTGACCCGTTTGCCTCTCCTTCCAGGGTGCGGGTGAGGGTGCCACAAGTAACGGCGAAGTTTCCAGGTTCACTAATCAGTACCAAAACAAGAAGGATTGCCTTGGGTGATTACCTTACAAGGCAATTCAAGAAAGCCATAAGGGATTGCGTCAAAGGGAACAGAGGGATAGGAAACAGTGGAATCATAGATATTGATAGGCCCGGGCAGGAGGTGCTCGAAAGGACGTCTGTCTTGATTGGCGAGGATTCAGTGGAGGCCAGGTTTGTGATGGGGTTGCCTGCTTCGGGAAGGACGATTCTATCGAGGGAGGCTTCTGAGATGTTTTTCAGTGAAGTCCCGGGGTTGGTAAAAAGGTCTCTGGAATTCCAGAGACTGAATTTAAAACATCTGACAAATCACATCGAGGTTGTTGAAGACCAGGAGTTCATCAGGGGGCAGTTGGACAATCATGGCCTGGTTTCATTCATAGCCAAAGGCTCCATTCTTCCCCGCAGAAGCGGGATAGACGACCAGCCACTCTCACGCTCCCCCGACCCTTCGGGGCATATCGTTCCGTTCGAAACGCCATCCTCTCTTGAGGTTGAATTCATCACCCCTAACAGAGGAAGAATAAGGGGGATGGGTATCCCGAAAGGGGTTACATTGATAGTGGGGGGTGGATTTCACGGGAAATCCACCCTCTTGAATGCCATAGAAAGGGCAATATATTGTCATCTTCCCGAAGACGGAAGGGAATATGCCGTAACGCATCCAGGGGCCGTGAAGATAAGGGCCGAGGACGGAAGACGGATTGAAAAGGTGGACATAAGCCCTTTCATACGGAACCTGCCCTTTGGCAAAGATACGACCGGGTTTTCTACCGACAATGCCAGCGGAAGTACGTCTCAGACAGCCAACATTATGGAGGCCCTGGAGGTGGGGGCATCGGTTCTCTTGATGGATGAAGACACATCCGCTACCAATTTTATGATAAGAGACCTCCGTATGCAGGAATTGGTCTCTAAGGATAAGGAACCGATCACCCCTTTCATTGACAAGGTTAGGCAACTCTACACGGAACTGGGGGTTTCCACCATCCTGGTCATGGGTGGATCGGGCGACTATTTTGATGTGGCAGATACGGTATTGATGCTCGATGAGTACAGACCGGGGGATGTTACGGCCAGAACCGAGGAGATTGTACAAAGGTTTAAGAGTGGAAGGAAGAAGGAAGGAGGGGCCGGTTTTGGAAAGGTTTCCCATAGGGTACCGTTGTCCGGGAGTTTCAACCCGCAAAGGGGCAAGAGAGACGTGAAGATAGACGCAAAAGGCCTTAAGAATATTCTGTACGGCAGAACGTCCATCGACCTATACTATGTTGAACAGCTTCTCGATACCAGCCAGACCAGAGCCATAGGGGATATTATCCACTACTACTCCCAAAGATATTTAGGTGAGGGCGAAACCCTCAAAGTTGGTCTGGACAGGGTGATGACAGACCTGGAAGCTGCGGGACTCGACACCCTTTCCCCGCGCAAGATGGGGAATTATGCGCTTCCCAGGATATTTGAGGTGGCAGCGGCCATAAACAGGATTAGAACGTTGAGGGTAAAGTGAGTAACCTCCGAAAGGATGGTGCATGATGAAGAGTTACAGGAAGGAATTATGGTTTAAAGTACCCACCAGACGTGCCTTTATCAATATCACCCCACAGATTGAAGAGTGTCTGAAGGAGAGTGAGGTCAGAGAGGGGCTTCTCTTAGTAAATGCCATGCACATAACGGCCTCTGTCTTTATCAATGACGACGAATCAGGGCTCCACCATGACTATGATAAATGGCTAGAGAGGCTCGCTCCTCATGAACCCGTCTCTCAGTATAGGCATAACGTGGGTGAGGACAATGCGGATGCCCACATGAAGCGTCAAGTTATGGGACGGGAGGTGGTCGTGGCCATTACAGAGGGGAGCCTCGATTTTGGTACGTGGGAACAGATCTTTTACGGAGAGTTCGACGGCAGGCGTAGAAAGAGGGTGTTAGTCAAGATAATAGGGGAATAAGTGGTGTTTCCTGTCAGCTCACCCAGACGGGGAAGTTATTTATTGTCGTTCATTTATTTGATAGGATCGAGATAGGATGCCCCCAGGTTTCCCCTATCTGTCAACGCGCTGTTGGTGAACGTAGAGCTAAGCTGCCGCCAACATTGTAAGGCACAAACTTTCATAAACCATTGGGTATGAAGATGAAAATAAAGTATTATGAAAAATCGCCACGCTGTTGGCGGTCAGGTTGAGTGATTGGTTAGGCGATAAAGCTGGCATTAATAGTGAATAATTAGTAGAGTAGAACCTAGGTGCAGTGGCTGTATGCGTCGGTGGCTACTCCAGCGATTTCCCGGCAGGCCTCAATCCGACTTCCATATCTTCCTTCCCTTAGTCCCCTCGTCGAACCGGACGTCGGGTTTTCCCCGGTACGGCTCTCCAACGACCTTCCTCATGTGTTTATCAGTAACCGTTGTCGTTGAATTACAGCAATTAACCGAACTGGTATAATCCCAGTCGAACAACTAAGGGGCGAGGCCGAAATAACTTCCCCATTTGTTGTCCTGCCCGTCATCACTTCCAGGCCACTCCGACTTCCTTACACCCGTCATCTGCTTCTTGCCGGTTTCACCCAACTTGATACAAGCTTACCGCAGGCGGAGTCCTGCGGAGACGCTGAGATCTCAAGTCTTTCCTCCGTTATCTGTCACCGCCTGGCGATGGCCTTTACCCCAGGTCCCTGCCAGGTGCTTACGCCCCTTACTTCCCTGGCAACTTTGGCCTTCTCCCTAAATATAGAGGATCGGCGTGTATCCCCACGATGCAAGGTTTGTCCCTCAATCGGACTCTCCCAGTTATGTCTGTCTGATCATATCTTACGAGGCTGCACCATTCGCTTAATGCTACGGCCTGTAAAGTTGCTCCCCCCACTGGAGTGGCCTCCTATACTTTCGTTAGGATCTAGGTACTTTTACTTCCGAGCTTGCCCGCAATCGATCACCCTCATGCGAGTCGGATATGTAACTACCTGGGTGAACAGACAATTCCCAGGACGGGACTCTGGCCCGGTATGCTACCAGTTATATCCTATCCTGAAAGAAATCTCGCTTGTGGCTGTCAAATCAACCGGCTGCGTAAAAGAGCTGATGGCATCATCATCACCCCAGAAGGACATTTGTGTAAGTTTATAAAACAACTTGCCATCCTTGGTATACTTTACTGATGCCATGGTCATAAAGGTGCCCTCTGGGTCATACATGACAAAGAGTTCAGGATGGATCCTGCCGTGCCAGTAGTCAGTATAAACATAACCCGTAAGTCTGAATTGGTCTTCTTCGTCAAACGGCCTGTAGACAGAGTCATAATCCCAGTCATCAATGTGCTTCCAGTATCCCTGCAATGATATGTTTATCATCTGAGCAGGGTTCAGCCACCGGCTCCACAAGCTTTTATCCACGGCTAACAGGCTCTGGTAAACCTCCTTTTTCACATAACCTGTTTTACCCCCTGGTATGGAGTCTGGAGGTACAAGGCCCCAGCCTGACAGCAGTTCCCCAATATTACCGTTCACGCCCTCAAGATCTACCATGGCCATCTTGTTTGTCAGACAGCTCTCCCCCCGAATAACCGCATTGATACTGGGGACATAACAATTAAAAGAGATACCGTAAATATCCTGTTCAGGATGCCTGAACGTTAAGGTCTGTTTTGAAAGTAATTCGGAAAAATCCATGGCAGGGTCATCCTGAAACCCGTGAAAGTAATGTAAGCCCAGCGTAAAATTACCAAGATAAAACTGCAACTTACCGCCATATTCCAGGTTTCTGACCGAGTTCCCTGGGACATCTTCCTTCCATTTTGTAATTGGGTCCGGATGGCTAAAGAGGGTAAGCAGTTCCTCCAAATCATTGATAGACCCGAGATCATAACCCATGGCGGTGAATCCGTACTGCTCGCTCAATTCATGAAAAAAGAGAAGATCCTTACCTTTCAGATATTTAAAACCAAAGGCGTAGGGGGAAGCCATTTCGTCGTCCAAGGGGGCAAACAGGTGAGGCCTAATATCGGGGATACCGACAAGCTCGAGTCCTACGCTGCGAAAGGGACCTATGTTGGTTATGACGTAATTCATTCGCGCCATCCAGAGAGGTGTTGCCAGATCTTCTACATTTTCAAAAAACATCAGAGTGCTGTTGTCCTGGGGGTTGATAATATTCAACACATTAAAACCGTCAGCCTCTCCCCACTGCACCAGTTGTCTTCCAAGACGCAAGACAAAAGACTGTCTATCTGTCTGGGCGGTAAGGTCGACAAACCCCTCACGGAGATCGTTTTCATACTCGATGTCATCTTTGCCAAGCTCAAAGTCAGCAGGACTTTTTTCCCTGATAACGTCATATCTATCCCTGATTTCAAATATGGCGTCATATGCCCCTCTATATGATAAAAAAACCTTTTCCAGCTTCAAATTAAAAACCTGGAAGTCTTCCGGCTTTACTATAACATCAAACTTGAGTTCATTTCTCCACTGGACTCCATGGGCTTCATCTAGAACGCCGGACTGAAATCCGTCTACATCCCTGAGGACATAAGTTGACTGGATACGTCCGTGAATTTCCGTATCTAAGGCGAAACTGATCTTTGAACAAAAGCATAACATGGTAATCAGTCCCAAAGCCGCTATTTTTACAAATCTGCTCATCACTATTTCCTCCTCTGTTTATAGGTTGCTCTTCATAACTTACCTCTTAGATCGCTTCTTTAGCTCTTTCTTGATGATCTTGGGTAATTAATTCGTAGTGAGCGGAGCTAAAATTGCAAAATGTTTGAGGCAACTCGCGACCGAGTTTTTTGCAATTTTGCGTAGCGAACTTAGAATCTTCAAAATGAGTCAAACCATGAGGGAAAGATCCCTCCATGGCTTCCTGATACTTTGGCCAAAATATTTGGACCTGTGCAGTTGAGCAGGATTGCGTTAATCGCCGGCTGCTTGCTTCGTTTGCTTCTTATACGTAAGGACCTGACCAACTTTTAAAATAGACATACGAGACTTTTCATCCCATTACACATTCAGCCTTATGCAAGACTGTAGTTCATAAGAAGCAAACGAAGCAAGTAGGCGGCAAGCGGTAAACTTGACCAACTCTGCACAGCTTGAAATATTTGGATGGTTCCCTACGCTGTGATATATACGAGATATTTGTGAGGAGTCGAAATTTTGTTTTAGTCCAGCGCCTGCCGTATAGTTTCCGCAATATGGATCGCAACAGTTCAAAAGGGTAAATACCCTGTCATTACAACCCACAAATAACTAATTCAGCTATCACATACTAATGGTCCCATACCAAAATGTTGAAACTGTTCGCTCCCTTAGAAAAATAAATAAACGGCTTCTTTCTATTTTGACCACATGCGCAGTCTCTCCACAGTAAAATGTGTTGGGCTGAATGGCCTGTTGAAGTATGTAAAGAGCTGAACTCCTTGCCGTACTCCCGATGCGACATTGTAAGTGGCATGCTTTGTTTTTTCATCAACGAATACCTGTATGTTGGGAGTTTCCACACCTTTTAAACCGTCCCCCCATTCCCAGCATACAGGACCGCAATAAGACGATTTCCAGTATTCTCCGGACTTGTCCCAGCAGATCTTATGGCTTATCCAATGTGTCTGCTTATCGATCCAGTAGATCGATTTTGCATAATTATAGTAAGGATCAAGGGGTAATGCCTCAACAACAAACATCCGCCTGGGGACCCAGACCATATTGCCCTCCGCCCATGAGGTCGACCATGGTGCGACCTTGCAATCCTTTTGTTCACAACACATTTTTACCGCTGGTTGATTTGCCGGGCTTCTCCAGGTTCCGTCAGAGAGCTGAGTCATTTTTTGTGCATGGTCGGCGCATGTCTCTTCCATGGGGATCAGACCAATCCTTTCTTCAATAAACCTCCATTTCATGGAATTGGTCAGACCTGCCCACAAATTGCCGTCGTCAACAGTCATATCAGACCCGAGATATGGATCGCACCTGTTGGCGCCCGACATCCTTCTGACCCTTCTGATAGCGGGAACATAAACATATAGCTCGTCTTCGGTTCCCTTCAGCTTCCTCAGTGTCAATATGCACATGCCGGACATATCATATGGCCTTGCTACGGACACAATACTTCTCCATCTCATCTTGTCCGGGTTTGGTATCGGTTTCTGCCTCCCCCAATAATTATATTCATGCCAGATGGATTGGGCAGACCGTTCCAGGCCATCCTTGCCGACCCATTCGATGGTCCAGTCCTGCTCGTAACCATTGCCTAATCTACGGCTGACAACCTGTCGGTTATACATGAATTTAACGCCTGAATCAGGATCGGTTTCCATTTTGTCATAAACATCAGGGAAGGGATAACCATATACATGCTCCGCAAACTCGCCGTTTGATAAAAGAAGATTTTCTTCCTTATCCAGCTTGAATTTTCCGAAATTCTTTTTTGTGGCCTCATACCACCCGTCATCAAAATCTATGTCAAAATTAAGTCTGCCTATCCTCAATTCCATTTTTCCTGTTTTTACCCAATTCACCATGGAGTCCGGAAGCAGACCCTCACATTTTTCCCAGTTTTCCGTTGAAATAATATCGCCTGGTTTGATGCCGGCTTCTTTAAAAAGGATCTCCTGTTTTTTCTGCCATTCAGGGTCAACGGCTGCTGCAATCTGAACTGAAGCAATCTGAACTGAAAATAAAACCATAACGAAAAAACCAAATGCTGATAGCGCTTTCCTTTTTAACATTTCCCAAATCCCCCTCTCTTGCAGTTTGATTGAAAAAATTTCAAGCTGTGCAGTTACACAAACCCAGTGTCTTGAAGTGTCTCCGATGATTCAGTTAACAGGATTGCGTTAAGCGGTAAACCTGACCAACTGCACAGCTTGAAAAATTTGTGAGCACCAACCTCACGACGGTTTTGTGGCTCATCACCTCCTTTCTAATATTATCACAAATTTGATTTGTTTCTTAAATCACACGACTATTTGAACTTATGCGTCACAAATGAAGGTTTTAAAATCCCTGATAAGGCAGGGACCATGACCAGTGAATTTATCATGTTAAAAATCATGAGCAAAAGGATAAGAAGTCCCATTTCAGCCGAGAATTTCATTACCGAAAACAGCCAGAAAAATACTCCTATTGCCAGGGTCAGGGCTGTAAACATTATAACCTTTCCTGTGGTAACCAAAGTAGTAAGCCTTACCATGTCAAAATTGTCTTGCTCATAACACTCTTCCTTGAGCCTGCTCATCAGATAAATACCATAATCAATGCCGACCCCGACACCTATGGCGGTAACAGGCAATGAATCTATATTGAGGTCTATATGGAATATCACCATTATAAGTTCACACATTATTTGGGATAACAGTAACGGGATTATCAGGATAATGGCTGCCTTGAAGGAGCGGTATGTGATGGAGCATAGCACGAAAATAGTAAAGAATATGACGGCAAAAATGGCCCAGTAAGACCACTCCACCTCCTCATTAACCGCAGCAAGAATGCCGAGTATCCCGGCGGCAAGCCTAATTTCTATCTTGGAATCAGGATCTGAATTCACAGTCTCACCAAATGCCCTCACCTTTCTAATGATATCCTTAATGCTGTCATGATTGTAATCGCGCAGGAAGGCGGTTACATTGGAATTTGTATAATCGGGGACGCTGACAAGTTGATCGATTTCTCCAGGCACCATGCTGGCGGACAAGACCCAAAATATCTGGCCTAAATCACGTCCCGTCTGTGGGATCATATCCCATTTAGGAAACCCTTCATGGTACATCCTGTATACCTTACGGACCAGATCGCCGAAACTCAGGGTCGCACCCACGTGTTCGAGGTTATGTTCCATGAAGAGTTCCAATTTTTCCATTGTAATTAATGACTCACGAAACTTTATGGCGTGTTCTTCTCTTCCTTGCAGGACAACGACCAGCCGGGATGCCCCTACAAAGTCATTATTCATTTTGTCTTGCGCAATATTATAAGGATGATCCGGATATAAAATCGCCCCTCCTGCGCTCGAATCTCCTACCTTCAAGTATGTGATGGAAATATAGCCCCCTCCAAATAGAAAAACGAGCGCAAAGGCAGCGCAGACCCATTTTAATTTCGGGCCTGACAAACGATAAATATAATTGGTGAACATGGAGTACACGCTCTTTTTTCCAAGCATCGAATCAAGGGGCTTGAAACTTTCCCCCTTTGGGGTCGGGGAATAAAAAAAGTGGAGAATAAGCGGATTAAGGACCATAACGGCTATAAAAATACTGATTATCCAGAAAGAGGAAAAATAGGCGAGCTTCTGCATCAGTGGTATGGTGGCTATGGCTATGGTCAGCACACCCAGACCGTCTGTTATAATGGCCAGAAGCGCTGGAGGGTAAAGGGCCGAATAGGCTGTGACAATGGCCTTCTCCCTGTCACCGCATTTTTGAAATTCCTGATGAAACCTTTCCAGACACTGGCATGAATGGGACAACGCCCTGGCGGATAAAAGGACCGGAACAACTAAAAGCAAAGGGTCAATATTGATCCCTAAGGCAGCGGCAAACCCAAGCCCCCATATTGCGCTTACTATGCCTGAAACAGCAGGGATAACAATTCCACCTAGTTTTTTGAAATAAAGGAGCAGGAGCAAAAGCATTGCCGCGCCTGTGACACCGAGAATCAGATAAATTTGTGGCCGGTAGTGGCTGACCCATGCATAAAGCATAGGGTAGCCGGCGATGTGGCATGTGTGATTCTCGTCTTCTATTGAGGCAGTTAATTTATGTACCTCTTTGAAAAGATATAACAAATCAACGCCTTCTTCCCAGAAACCAGCATAAACCACAGTTGATTTGTCGTCCAGAGCTATGTAAAAACCCCGTATACCTTCGTTTGAATAGGCGGCCTTTTTAAATGCGTCTGCCGCCGCCTTGGTCTCCGGTACTTTAGGGTACATAAGGGGATACATTCCTATTCCGTATGAGTCCAGGACTATCTGTTTCACCCTTGGATGCGCTATAGAAGTGACCTGAAGCGGATTGCACCCTTTGATACTTAAAACCCCCAGGGTCATGTCATTTATCTTTTTCAAAGTCTCAGGGTTATAGATATCATTTCCGTCTGTCCTTTCCAGAATAATGCTAAGGACATTGGCGGACCCGAACATCTTGCGGAATTCTTTATAAAGCTTTATGTATTCATGATTAGGCGGGTAAAACTCAAAAAAATCCGTTTTTATCTCCAGCTTTGTAAAAATGCTGTAAAGAGCAAGGATCGACAGCAAAGCTAATAGGGTGATAACGGCGGCACGGTGTCTCAATTGAAATTTGACGGTTTGTACCCAAAATTGATGTACCTTTTCCCCCATTATACTCTTCCTCCTGCTATCTCTTTGTCTCGAAACTTAAAAACCAAAAAATAATAATAAATTAAGTCTCTATATGGATTCCACGTTGGCACACCAATATCCTCACATAACCTTTGCAATCAGTTGAAATGGGGACAAGTAACATGTTGAAGTTTGACACCAGAAAGCTCTTAACGATCAATACGGGAATCCTGTATAAACAGAATTGATCCGCGAACCCCTGCGACTATGTATCTTTCTTCCTGTATTTTTGCCACGCATTGTATCCAGTTCTGTCTCATATTAAGAGGAGACGCAATCACCTCCCAACTCTTTCCTCCATCTTTTGTCTCATAGATAGATGCCATATTCCCCACTGCAAGGCCTTTCCCGTTTACAAGAAAGACATTGAAAAACGAACTTTCCGCAACCCTTTCAAGTTTCCAGTTTTCGCCCCAATCGGAGGTGTGGCATACAACTCCTTCCATTCCCACAGCCACACCGTTTCCAAGTTTATCAAATGAAATTCCGAAAAAAGTCTTTCCACGCCCCAGGTCCAGATCTTCCCAGGTCCTTCCTCCGTCAACAGTATGGAATAGCACCCCTGTTTCAGCCGCTAACCAACCTTCTTTAGCGCTGACAAAATCAGTGTCATAGAGTATTATGTCCCTCTCAAGAGATACGTCGGACCATGTCTGCCCTCCATCATCCGTGAGAATTATTTTTCCCCAGTCACCGGCAGCAACACCGTGAAGTTTATCGGTGAACTTTACACAGAACAGATGGTTCTTTAAGTGGGAATTCTGGTGCTCCCAGGTCCTGCCCCCGTCTGTGGTGGAGATGACTAATCCAAACTGTCCCACTGCCCACCCGACATTCCTGTTAATAAATGAAAAACAGAAAATCGATCCATTGACCCCGGAAATTACTTTTGTCCAAGTCTTTCCACTGTCTTCCGTCCTAAATATCACACCTCCCTTTCCGCCTATCAACCCTCGCTTGCCATCAAGAAAAATAACATCATAAAAGCCAAAGCGCAGGTCCATGCTCGATATTGCCACAGTTCCGTTTAAATCTTTAGCGAAAGGGCATCGATTTATTATTGTGATGTTAGAGAACAAAACAAAAAAAGCGATACTCAGGACAAAAACTAAAATATTCCTTTTTTCCATAAATCGTACCTCAAAAAACACATTTAATTATTAGCATCCTTCATTTCTCAATTTACACTCTCCATTTATATCTAGGTACATTGGGGCATTATACTAGTACATTCTAATTATTTGTCCATGGGGGTTATCCCCTAATTTACCGGGATATTTCCCTATGAGGTAGGGTTTTCTCCCAGCTTTTAATTTTCTCAGATTTTTACACGTCCTTCAAACAACACCATCCTTCTTGCCCTAGCCGGCTATGGAAACGGTAAGTTCTCAATAAGTGGGCAACAGCTATTGGATAGTCTCAAAGTATGATTTGCCCGGACTTATTGAGAAACCCCATTATGACCCACAAATAAATAATGCTGCTATCACATTAATATGGAACCATCCCACTTTGTTCAAATCATAGCGCAAAGTGCTCGACGGTGTGCCAGTCTCACGATCGGCCGCCTCAATATTCACTAGTTTCCATCCAGAAATGGCACTTTTTCCTCTGAGCTGCGTTCTCCTCCGGTTTCCGCCTGCGACGTACGACCATGTACGACTCGGCGCAAACCGTCGTGCGGCCTTGCTCAGAGAAAAAATTGCTCATTTCTGAATTGGAAACCAACTCGTGCCCTTTTCTCAAGAAGTCCATTTATGGATGGACACTAACTAGACAAGTGCAACTTCTACCGATTGAACCTTCTCGTCCACGGACTGTTTTCTGTTCATCATAAAAAGTCGTCCCTTCATGTAAGGTTTTGTAAAATCTTAACCTTACACGAAAAACCACATGGCGCTTATAACACCTACAAATATTTCATACCTGTCACAGCGTATGGAACCCCTTCCAAATTTCAGAAATTGTTGCATTATCAATATTGATATGCTAATTTTGCCCAACCTATTGCGCTCGACCGAAAAGGCATCGCCCCTTCACCAGTTCCAGTAGAATAATGAGGGTGCGGTTACCCAGTGAGACCTGAGGGAGATCAGTCAGACGATATCCCCGGTGCGGGACAAATATATATGATATGGAAGAGTATTTTCTTATGCAGCTGATTTGGCGTCAGGTCGTTCGAATAATACTTTTTTCAGATGTTTCTTTCTGTCTCGTTTCCATCCAGAAATGGCCCTTTTTCCCCTGAGCTGCGTTCTCCTCCGGTTTCCGCCTGCGACGTACGATTATGTATGCCTCGGCGAAAACCGTCGTGCGGCCTTGCTCAGAGAATAAATTGCTCATCTCTGAATTGGAAACCAACTCGTGCCATTTTCTCAAGAAGTCCATTTATGGATGGGCACTATCTCTTATCAGCCGCTCTTTTTAAATTGAAAAAGGCTTCTAACTTATGGCATCCTTCATAAAAGCTATAAAGTTAGTTTACACTTTCGAATGAAAAAACGGTCTCGGCACAGATTCAACGGTGGTTAAATTTTAATCCGTGCAGCTCTTTGAGCATTTTAGTGAGCGTTAAGAAAGAACAGGGGGAAAGCTTCGTTTTTTGAATGTTTGTAGTTCCAAAACCTATAGGTTAAATTTAGTAGCTTTAGACTGTTCTTTCTCTATGCTCACTTAGATGCGAGTTCTGCACGGGTTAAAATTTGACCACCGTTGAAGCAGCCATAATTT
>DAOWME010000169.1 GCA_030643245.1 Deltaproteobacteria bacterium | reverse complement strand
CCCCTCTGAATCTTTTCAACTACATAAAGATGATACTGAACATCTTCCAAAGTGCATTCATCTGGTAATTTATCAAGAAGTGACCTCACTTCCTCTTTCGCTGTATTCATGATTACCTCGTTAATTTTGTTTTCACATAACAAGTTATTCTATAGTTCTGCATATCTCCACATCTAGAGTGATATACAGAAAAGTGATTCCATAGTTTCTGTTCAATCCCACAACTAAATGAGTTATATTTCAACGTGTAATGCAATAATAAATTATCTTCACTGTCCGGCCCAATGTCTTCTGAATCCTCAGAACCTACTTAAATCATTATAAAATAACTTATAACCCCTTGACAGATTTTTTACAATAAGCCATTTTAATCTTTCTGTGTAACATATCGTTTTCGGGAATATATAGAAAAGGAGGGGAGTGGTGTGCGTCCCCTATCTCGCCAGGGGTTGAACCCGGCTTCCTTATGATTTTTTTGCGATCAGCAAGGTTCTTCCGACAGTTCCGAGAATACGTTTGTCCTGCATTTTCCGCACCTGGTTTCCGCCCATACGTTCAGAGGATAGGGGTCACTCTATTCGATGGGGTACATTCCATCCTGTTTTAGATAATATCCTGTGGTAGTCAAATATTGTGATTGACTTATCGGGGTTCTCTTTTGAAGCGGGTGTGGCTTCAAAACCCCTCCAGTCGGCGTTCAGGAAGGCCATCCTGGTCGTTTCTTTTTATTTTCTGTGGGCCGGCAGGAAGAAGCCTTCAAGAAACCTCTCATACTCCTCCTTTGTATAGGATGATATGGAAGGGATATTCTCATTTGCCTTTTCTCTGTATGCCTTTTCTTTTTTGATGTAATATGGCGGGTTAAAAAAAGATCAGATCCGGTTTTCTAATTAGTGCTCATCCATAAATAGACTTCTTGAGAAAATGGGCACGAGTTGGTTTCCAATCCAGAAATGAGCAATTTTTTCTCTGAGCAGGGCCGCACGACGGTTTGCTCCGAGGAGTACATGATCGTACGTCGCAGGCGGAAACCGGAGGAGAACGCTGCTCAGGGGAAAAATGGCCATTTCTTGATGGAAACTAATTATAGGCCAAACCCCATTCAGTGAGTCCCAATGGTGATATTAATTATTTGATGAAAAAATGGGATTTCCTATACTATCAAGTTAACCCAAAGACACATGAAAAGATTGTATGCAATTTCCAGGTCTCGCCAGGGAATCGCAGGTGTCTCCAAATTTCTGCTCTCCGGATTCGAGGGATTTCGTGAGTGTTCGGGTTCAGTTCACCAGTTGGGATATCGGCACCACTTCAATCCCTTTTGCTCCCAACTCCGGTATCGTCTGTTTCAATGCCTCAATGGTGGACGGATATGGATGGCCGATACCTATCGCAGAACCGTTCTTTATGGATTGTCTGACCAGTTTGTAAATTTGAGCATTGATCGACTTGATATCTTGATCATTATCCAGGAAAATATTGCGAGTTGCCGTCTTTAACCCTATCTCTCTTGCCATGGAATACCCTACTGAATTTCTCGATGTCCTACTGTCCAGAAAGAAGAGGTTTCTCTCCTTGAGTTCCCGGAGGACAACTCTCATCTTTTCCTTATTTTCCGTGAATTTTGAGCCCATATGGTTGTTGACTCCTTTTACAAAAGGCACTGAACTTAAATCAGCATCCAGTCTTCTCAGTATCTCTTCATCGTTCATATCTAGAAAAAGGGAGCCGTTTCCAGGGTTTTTTTCTGGATAATTGTAGGGTTCCATAGGGAGATGAAGCAGTACGTCCCTCCCCCTGGCGTGGGCCTTTCGGGCTATGAGTTTGGAGTAAGGGCAAAAAGGAAAGATGGAAAAGGTGAGGGACGCATCAATAGTTAATAATTCCTCTGATCGTCCGTTATTATAACCCAAATCATCGATGACGATTGCCACCTTATAGGTCTTGCGGGTTTTTATGTCTGTTGGGATGACCTCCCGAGGCTTCTCCTTTTTTGTGTCGGGCTCGGGAGGAAGTGTCTCAGGGCTGACTCCGGAGGGCTTTGCCGGTGGGTAAACCTTGTCCTTTACCGGGTATTTGGTATAGAAGAGGATGACTGCTACCAGCAAGAATGCCAGTAAGCAGGATAGACTCACCAGAGCTGTTCGGGTGTGATCTTTTTTTTGGTTGTTCTTCTTTGTTCTCGGTCTTTTCCCGCCTTTCTTGCCCTTCTCGGCCATATGAATGAAAACCCCTTATCATCTCCCCTTCCTCATGAGGCGTCGCACCCCAGTAAGTTCTTCTTGAATATATACCAGCTTTTCAGTAAGTTCACTGCCCTCTCCAGTTGAGGATCTTCGGGTATCTTCTCTTCTTTTGCCTCCTTCGAAGCCCCATCCTCTTCTGTTACCTCTTTTGTGTCTTCGAGATGCCGTTTCAGATCCTTCTCCCTTATAAACTTTGTCTTTGTTTCTCCACTGTTTACTGAATGCGTTACATCACTGACAACGATGTCAGGCGTGATACCCTTTGCCTGGATGGACTTTCCTTTAGGGGTATAATATCTCCCAATGGTCAATCTGAGAGCAGAACCGTCCTCCAGGGGGCATATTGTCTGGATTGTTGCTTTCCCGAATGTCTGGGTGCCCAGGATAAGGGCCCTCCCATTGTCCTGCAGCGCCCCTGCCACGATCTCTGAAGCGCTCGCACTACCGGCATTAACCAGGACGATTACTGGATAATCATGGGGGCTCTCATTTTTGTGGGCGCTATGTTCCCTTCCCTGTTTCTCGACCCTTTGCTCAGTATAGGTAATAATCCCGGAATCCAAGAATTCGTCGGATACCTTAATTGCCTGATCAAAGGTACCCCCCGGATTATTTCTTAAGTCCAGAACCAAACCTTTTAGCCCGCCATTTTCCGTCTCTAATTTGTTCAGTGCATTCTTGAACTCCACTGATGTTCTTTCCTGGAAACTCTTGATTCTTATGTACCCATAGCCCCCTTCAAGGGCCTTGTATCTTACGCTTTTGACCTTAATGACAGCACGGGTTATGGTAAATTCCTTTGGCTCGGAGAACCCTTTTCTCATTATTGATATAGTTATGTCTGTCCCTGTAGGCCCCCGCATCAGCTTCACTGCCTCCATTAAGGTGATATCCCTTGTAGATTCTCCTTCAATCTTGACAATGTAATCTCCGGCTTTAATCCCCGCCCGGTAGGCAGGGGTATCTTCGATGGGAGATATGACGGTGAGTACGCCGTCTTTAATGGTAATCTCAATCCCTAAACCACTAAAGGATCCCTTCATCTCCACATTGAATTCCTTGTACACATCAGGGGGCATAAAAGACGAATGAGGGTCCAAAGCCTGCAACATTCCGTTTATGGCTCCGTAAATGAGCTTCTCCGTGTCAACCTCTTCTACATAGTTTTTTTGAATCTTGGACAAAACAGCATTAAACAATTTAAGATTTTCATAAGTCTCCTCTTTATTTATGGCCGACACCCTGCACAGCCATCCGATGCTTACAGTAAAGACCAGCACCAAAAACATAGATACAACTAACAATAATTTTGTGTTTTGCCCTCTTTTAAACGTCATATCTTCCTCCTGAATTCGGATTGGACTTGCTTACTCTCACCTTACGTCAGATATAGCCAACCAGTCTCATGGGGTTTTGCGGTTTCCCCTGATGGCGAATTTCTAAATATAGATGGGGACCCTTAATAGAATCGGTGTCCCCCACCAGTGCGATCACCTCTCCCTTACTTGGATACGTCTTGTAAACGTGGAACATTTGGATCACGGGTTCGCTCATCGCCCATTCGTAATTGTTCATGGAGTTCCAATGTCCCAAATCTTCAGCCCTGATCCATCCACTATTGCCCGTAATGTCTCTCTCAACTTTTCTATGGCATTTGAGTGTTCTGTCTTCAATTCCTCAAAAGCTTCCGGATCCCATTCTGATTCTGTGAGTCCCACAGACCGCAAAAAGAATTCCATATTTTTGGACGAAAATTTGTCCCTCAACCCGGTATAGGTTTCGACAAGGTTACGATTAGAGGCCTTGCCTTTATGTTGGTTAACCCATATATCCATGTCGAGAAGGTACCGGTCCAAATTCACCGTCTTTCTTCGAACAGGGGATAAGCTTCTCGCAAGTCTGCCTATATTGGGCTCTGCATAACGATACAAAAACGCCTTCTTATACTCGGCCTTCGAAAGGATCATGTCTTCGTAGTCGAGCCTCTTAAAGATCGCCACACCGGGATAAAGCTCCATTCGATTGGAGAAGTGTTGAAAGAAGCATGCCTGGTTTATATTGTTTAGAAACTCTGCATTCCGGCGAAGGTCATCGGCGCTGGAGTAAGGATAGAACATCATAAAACCGAGTTGGAGAATAATGTCATGCTGGGGGAGGATATTTGCCACAAGATAATGCTGTTCTACAGTAGATTTCTTATTAAATGCCCGTAAAGCGGATGGCGAGGCGCTCTCTATCCCGACAATAACCCGTTCAAGACCGGCCTTCTTCAATAGGGGAAGCAACTCTTCACTCTTGATTAAGGACTCTGCAGTGCACAAAATCCTGAAATTGAGCCCTAAACCTCTGGAGATCATCCCTTCTGCTATTCGCTTGACGCGCTCTCGTCCGATATCACCCGGTCCTATAAAATTGTCCTCAGCAAAGAGCACCGTCCTGATTCCGAATTTCTCTCGAAGAGCTTTCAACTCGTCGAGAACGTTCTCTGCTGATCGAGCCCTCCAAAGCTGCCCTTTCTGCAGTCTTTCAAATGGCGGTATACTGCAAAAACTGCAATCCGCCACACAGCCCCTGCTGCTTATGACTCTCACCGTAGGAGATTTCCCCTCTCGTATCTGCCATTGAAGTGCATCACGGGCCGGAAAGGGGATAGCATCCAAATCTTCAATCTTGTGACGACTCGGATTTTTGGAAATGCTACTGTCCATGTTCTTGAGGTATAGCCCCAGAGTATCTCGGAGCGGTGCCCCCCGGCGCAACCTGTCAGCCAAGTCAACGATGGTGATTTCACCCTCACCACGCACTACCGAATCGAAACAGGGTTCTTCACGAAGAATCTGTTCAGCTAAAAACGTGGCATGGTGTCCTCCCAGGCATATATGCAGACCTCTGTCAGCCTTTTTCAAGAGATTGCTGATGCGAATAGCGCTCTCCATGGTAGCAACGGTGGGGGAGAAGCCCACCATGGTCGGAGAAAAATCCAGAAGTTCGTTAGCCACCTCCTCATCCGAGAGATCTCTCGTTGCCGCATCGATGATGGCCACCTCGTATCCGTGGTGTCGCAGGACTGCGGTGAGATAGCCTATGCCCACATGTTCCAGGGTGAAGTTAAATCCGGCAAAATAACAGGGTGTATGCGTCTTCAAGTTCACAAACGCTATCCGGAAGCCTTCACTCTCCCCAGTCATCTACCATCTATACCCGGTTCCCAAATACAGGCACTCCCTTGCCGGCTGGTCTCCTCAAGAAATGGCCCTTTTTACTCCCACTCCCTAAAGAGGCAATGTTGTTAAATTAATAGAACAGAAAAACTCTGAAAGATACCTACCCTCCCCTGGTGGGAGGGATTGGGGGACGGTGAGGACAGACGATGTGCTAATTGCTACTAGATGAGTTCCCAAATTTCTGGATATACGATAAATAGAGATAAAAGCAAAACCCATGCCAGGAAACCTGAGTCTTGCGTATATATCACCCAAAAAATGCGTTGCAACGTTAACATACTTCAATTTCAACTGCAAGAACTAAATCCCCGGGGTAGTTCTATGGGATAGGCTTGTCTGATATATCACGCTCTCTGTTAAGGGACGAGGACGAAATAACTTCCCCATTTGTGCATCTCATCTTCAGGCCATCTTTGCCCGATCTTCAAACACAAAATCCTCGAAATATGTCAGACTATTCCTGCGGTTTTGCGTTTTCAGATCGAACAAATCTAACCTAAATCTGAGCGCCAACTTGAGGAAGTTATTCCGGCCTCGTCCCTAACGCAGAATAGCTAAGACGTCAGGATTACCAGAAAGCAACGTTTCTGAATTTCTGGTTATGGAAAAAGCCTACTGAGCGGAGAAAAAAGGTTCTCAGGAAAGTCCTTCAGGATATGTTAACTCCCCTCTATGGGAATCATTGTCCATGCAACAACTGCATAGATCACGATAATGAGTCATGTAACCAGGGAGAGGTAGAGATGTGTCTTCACATTCTTGAACTCTACCACTTTGCCTTTGTGTTTTAAGAAGGTGTATATTCCGCAGAGCCAGGTGACCGTATAAGAAACCAAGAAAAGTACTAATAAAGCTTTAACTATCATTACTGCCGCCCTCCCCTTTTCTATAGGTTTTAAGATTTTACAGAATTCTCAAGCACGCTCTCTCTGATGGCAAGTATTGAATTATAATAGGAGTTATTGACACATGTCAAGGGAATTTCCAGCAATTCGGTAGTGTCCGCCATTAATGCTCTTTTAAGAAAAGAGGCACGAACAAAGTATCCAATTCAGAAATGAGTAATTTTTTGCAAGGTCAAGGAAGACAAGGGATTGCGCGGAGGCCTACAAGGGTACGCCGCACAAACAATCCTGCAGACTGACGCAGAGATTGCGAAAAAGTGCCATTTCTGGATGGAAACTAGTTGAATTATTCAATTATTTGACATATATTAAGGGATGAGGACGAAATAACTTCCCCATTTGTACATCTCATCTTCAGGCCATCTTTGCCCGATCT
>DAOWME010000131.1 GCA_030643245.1 Deltaproteobacteria bacterium | reverse complement strand
TTAGGTCAGATTTGTTCGATCTGAAAATACAAAACCACAGGAATAGTCTTACCTATTTCGAGGATTTTGTGTTTGAAGATCGGTCAAAGATGGCCTGAAGATGAGATGTACAAATGGGGAAGTTATTTCGGCCTCGCCCCTTATCATAATTATTACAATGTGAGTTCAGTTCGCTTTATGAGCTCATCCTGAACACCTTTATCCAAGTTGACAAAGAATGCGCTAAACCCAGCGACCCTCACGACCAAATCACGATGCTCTTCCGGATGGACCTGCGCCTCTTTCAGGTCTTTACTGCTTAGGCAGTTAAACTGTATGTGCGATCCGCCCAAATCCATATACGTCTTTATCAACGCAAGAAACTTCTCGATCCCTTCCTTTCCTTCCAAAGCCGAGGGATGGAACTTCAGATTGAAGTGGTTCTGACCGTATTTGATAGTATCCACAGCCTTGACTGCCGACAGGACCAGGGCCGTGGGTCCGTTCTTGTCTGTGCCAGGCATGGCTGAGACACTTGCATCGGTCAGTGCGACCCTCGACTTCTTCCCGCTGGGCAATGCCCCGGTCAGTGCCCCAAGGTGGAAATGCGTCGTCAGAGAGAAGGCATATGGCAGCGGTGGTTGATCGAATAAGATCGGCGTCTTAATGATCGCATTATAGGCAAGATCATACTGTTCCCTGGCTATTAGGTCCACATAGTCGTCGTCATTTCCATATTTGGGTGCGTCCAGGCACATCCGTTGGATCTCTGAGTAACCGTCGCCCTCAAAGTCCGCAGCCAATGCATCTTTCAACTGCTTCATTGTGATGCGCCCTTCCTCAAATACCAGCTTCTTAATAGCTGCCAGTGAATTTGCCAGGTCAATCGCCCCAATCACCTCTTCGCCGATTGCAGAGTATCTTGCCCCACCCGCAGTTACATCCTTGGCTTTCTCGATGCAATCATCCGTGAGTGCCGAGTGAAACGGTGTAGGGTAAACTTCAGCCTCCATGATGCGGTTGACCTCATCAAATTCGCGAAGAATGTCTGTTGAAAACTCCATCTGCTCCCGAACCGCATCCTTGAGATCCTCATAGGATTGATATGACTCGGCATCACCGGTCTGGGGACCCACCTGGAAGCCGGTGAGCGGGTCTTTTCCGTTATTCAGTGCAAGTTCTAACTGCTTCGGCATGTTGATGGCACCTGTCCACAGACCGAATGTCTTTCCTGGGATGGCCGTCTGGACACACCCGAGATGCCCTACCGCCAAGGCTTCGGGAAGAGTGATCTTGCCTGAATTATAGGCCAAAAGTCTCTTTACACTCGCATCTTGGCTGAAGAAGGCAGGTTGTCCCAAACCTGTATCCCTGATACAGTCAACGGCTTTGTACAGCAGTTCCCTGGGGAGCTTATCATGATACATAAGCTGAAAACTCGGTTGGATGCATCGCAACTGTCTCTGTGTCTCCAGAAGCAGGAAGTCCAACTCATTTGTAGCATCCTGTCCTTCTTCAGTCAGTCCACCGATGGTGAAGACATGGGCCGTCTGACCCGAGTTTATCTCATGCTGTATTCGTGATACAAAATATGTACCCTCTAAATATTTGATAAACAGGAATCCCAGTAAATTCATTACCTCTTCATCGGTGATCTTACCCTCTTCCTTATCTTTTTTGTAAAAAGGATACATATACAAAGGGAACCGGCCGGGGGAGATACTGACAGGTTGCACCTCGCACCAGCAACCCACAGTTAAAAACCACACGGTCTGGATTGCCTCATAGAAGTTCCTTGCCGGGTTTGCGGGAACCCATGTGCATGTGGATGCGATCTTTTCCAGTTCCTCTTTTCTTATGGGATCTGATTCCTCTTTTGCCATCTCCCGAGCCAGCGCAGCATACCTCCCGGCAAACTTGATGATGGCTTTCAGACAAATGAGAACCGCATTATAGAAGTACCTCTTCTCCATCATCGCTAAGCTCGACAGTGGCAAATTTGCTAATTTCTCTTCCACCTCATCGATGATTCCGTTTATCCCCTTATTTAACACCTTCGGAAAGTCAGGTGCTATGGTTCCCTGTGGTATCCCGGCATTATAATCCAGAAAGCTCCCGGCCTTGTCCAACTTGATGGGATCTATTTCTCCTTCGTGTGCTAAAGCATAAGCCTTTTGGGCTCTTGTGTACACACACTTGTCCGCCCAATAATCGACCGACTTTTCTATGAGTCTCATATCCTCTTCTGTGACCCCCACATAACCCAGATGTGAACGCACGCCGGTAGCCATCTTTCCCATCCACCTGCATGACACTTCAGGTGTTGGCATCGCACCTGCTCGAGATCTCGTCTGCGTGCCAACGATGGGATTGTCGTCAATGTATATGGATTTTTTCGTTAGATGCCTCTCGAAGAGCCTGGCCCTTTTCATTATGGTCGGCTCCCCCTCCATCTCCTTGTAAATCTCAAGCATAAACTTGAGTCGCTCGGTATCCACTGTTGGGGAAATATCTTTAACATCGTTCCTCAATTTTCGCACTCGCTCACTGATCGTTATTCCCTCACCGGCTTTTGCATTTATTTTTGTGGCCATTTCAACCCCTCCTTTTCCTCAATATCTTTGTCTCTGATCGCATTTAGTTAGTGCCCATCCATGAATGGCTATTTTCCGCGATCTCTGCGTCAGACTCAGATGTAAGGGCACATTGCAATGTGCCCCTACTTACTAAATGTATTCCTGCGGTTTAAATCTTCGTCTTCCTTGACCCTGCAAAAAAATATCTCATTTCTGGATGCACACTAGTTACACCTATGTCCACTTACTCTTTGGTAATTACACGACTCTGAAATGGTTTCAGTCCAAAGCACTCTCTCGCCATCATCAGGTCCTTCTCCCGAGGAGGCTGATACATGCACGCCCTGCTTGTGAGCGGCAACCCCAGTCTCTCCTTGAAGTCAACCAAAGACTCGGCTGTCTTAATGGCAACTGCCAGACAGTCCACAATAGGTACCTCCAAATCCGGAAGACTGGTTACACCTGCTATTGTAAAGATAGGGCCTAGTCCGGTACATCCAAGAATTATTGTCTCGGCACCCTCAGTTACACAACCCCTGGTAATCTCCATGACATCTGATATAATCTCATCTTGGGCCTTCTTAACATTTAGGACAAACTCCCTGAAAGGCATAGACATAACCCTCACGGGGTTCGTTATGCCACGGCTTTCCAAACCATACAACCTGAGCATGTTATACGTGTCGGGAACGACTTTCGGGTCGTTTATGCCTATTATCGCAAACCTGTGACCCAACATACATGACAAAAGTAGAGATGACTCGCCTGGGCCAATAACCGGTATATTAACGATCTCCCTTGCTTCGCGCAGACCGGGATCGAGGAAACAGTGAACAACCACCGCATCATATCCCTCCCTTTCTGCCTCGATAATCTGTTCTATCATCTCCCTCTTGTTAAGCAAGGTAACGTAGGAAGAACTCAGGGCAAAAGCCCTCTTCACCCCTGGATTCGGAGATTTGGTATTGAGCTCCGTCTCAGGTCTCAAAACTCGCGCGCCAACCTCCTTTGCGTAGTATGTGAACAGGCCCGATATCTCTTCTCCCTGAATGTTTATGACACAAATCTTTGGCATAATACCACCTCCTGTATATACCTCGCACGGCCATAATTTGCGCTTTTTCGCCGGCCCTGACCACCGATCGCTGCGTTGCTCAAGTTTGCAATAGGACCCGCTATTACGCGCTTTCGCGCCTTGCGCTCGATGCCCATTTCTCGCCGAAAATTCCTCAAATTATGACCGCGCGAAGTATACCTCAAATATCAAACGCAAACGGCCTCGTCCCTGACAAAATACAGACTGGACGGGTTTAAGGTGAATTAGTGTCCATCCGCAAATCGGCCCTTGAGGAAATAGGATATTTTTTCTCTGAACATATCCGCACGATGCTTTGCGCCGCGTCGTATATTGCCGTGCGTCGCGGACGTAAACCCGAGGAGAACGCAGCTCAGGGAAAAAGACCCATCTCCGGATGAAAACGAACTTAATAGGGGAGGAATTCCCTACCCAAGAGTTCTCGGATAATAACGAGCTTCATGATCTCAGCAGTGCCGTCTCCAAACTCGGCACCAATGGCATCCCGCAGTCGCTGTTCCAGATAGAGTTCCTGACTATAGCCGACATTTCCGTGGATAAGCATGGCGTTGTGTACGGCGTCTACTGCCACAATCGGACTATACATCTTGGCCATTGCTGAAGCCTTGGTGTGGGGAAGCCCTTGGTCTGCCAACCGTAATGCATGGTAACAAAGCATCCTGGCTGCCGCAATCTTGGTATAGTCTTCTGCAATTTTGAATGAAATGCCTTCAAACTTGGCTATGGGTCGGCCAAAGGCCGTACGCTCTTTTGAATAGGAAATAGCCATCTCAAGAGAAGCCTGAGCAGTACCTAGGGCGGTGAGGGCAACACAGGCCCTGATCACGTCAAACTGACTCATCACCAGGTAAAAGCCCTTACCCTCCTGACTCAAAAGATAATCTCGCGGAATACGCACATCATCGTAAAAGATGGAGGCTTCCGTCTGTGGTCTCCACCCTGTCATGTCGATGGGGGTTCTCGTTACACCTGGGAAGTCAAAGGGAACAAGGAAAGCGCTGATCCCTCTGGCCCCGGCCGAGGGGTCTGTCTTGGCAAAAACAACGCCGACATCAGCGATCATCCCCATACTGATACAGCTCTTTTGACCGTTTATGATATAGTATTCTCCATCCCGTATACCCGTCGTCCTAATAGAAGCTGCATCTGAACCGCAATGGGGCTCGGTATTACAAGGGGCGCATATACAATCTCCCGTGGGTATGAGAGGCATCCATCTCTGTCTCACTTCTTCCGAAGCCTGCATAAGCGCCCTGACTAGAAAATAGGCATAGGTGGGAAGCAACCCATCGCTTATCGTTGACTTGGATAATTCCTCACAGGCTATACCGAAGGAGACGTTATCTGACTGTGATCCACCATACTCAGTTGGGACCATCAATCCAAGCGCCCCTATCTTTGCAATCTTCTTTATGAGTTCTCTGGAAAATCCTTCCTTTCGCTGTGCCCGTTCCTTCGCCGTGGGCATAAGTTCTTTCAAGGTGAACTTACGAACCACTTCACGCCACATCTTTTGTTCTTTCGTAAAATCAATATCTACAAAATCCACCGGTATTGTTCCCCCTTCACCAAAGGATTTCGACCAGTGCAGTTACAAAATCCTAGTGTCTTGAATTGTCTCCGATGATTCAGTTAACAGGATTGCGTTTAGCGGTAACCCTGATCAACTGCACAGGTCGAGATCCTTTGTGTATTGCATTTTTTCGTTTGATGTTCAGCAATCACCAACATGTTTGTTGCCGGTTGCTTGCTTCTTGTTGGTTGTTGTTCGTAAGGACGTGTATTAAGTCCATGTAATACAAAGAAAATACGATTCGATGGTCACCACTGCCGGGTGCAGGATTGTATGTCAAAACGGGTAAGAAGAAGGAAGCGTCGGAGAACTGTAATGCGAGAACGAAAAAGGGTATGAAAAAGGGTATGAAAAATTGCGCTTCTGGAAGAGTTTTCAGGTTAGGGGCGAGGCCGAAATAACTTCCTCAATTTGGCGCTCAGATTTAGGTCGGATTTGTTCGACCTGAAAATAAAAAACCACAGGAATAGTCTTACCTATTTCGAGAATTTTGTGTTTGAAGATCGGTCAAAGATGGCCTGAAGATGAGATGTACAAATGGGGAAGTTATTTCGGCCTCGCCCCTTAGCTTCAGTGAAGTGTTTGAAGAAGTGATCAATGTGAAAAATCGAATATGAAGTGACTGCGAATCACACAGCTTCTGACACATATATCGAACTATACGTGAATATACCGCGCAAGGTATAAATAGATGACCCATATCACTTAAAAATAATAATGGCAAACACTCGAAAGAATGTCAAGGTTTTTCTGTCGGACAGCGCAAACCCCTTGCCTTTGCCCTATAATTATTGTAAGGTTACGGGTATTAGAGGTCAGAGATATGGACTCCGTGCGATTAAGACTTAAAATTCATCTGTTCGTATTTGCAGCCATAATCATGGAGGTTGGAAGATGAAAAAGTCAATACCATGGCGGTGGTAGTTTTTGCCATGGTAAGGGACGGATGTCAGTTCACCAGGCGCATTTTCAACGGGCCTTTTCGCGGGGAAAATATGAAATTCCGCATAGGCAGATCTGTGCTGCTTGCCGCTTGTCTGTTACCTCTATTTCCTTTTATGTGTCTATCCCATCCCCATGTTTTTGTTGAAAGTACCCTCACCATGGTCTTTGATAAGGAAGGTCTGGCGGGCATCCGTGTTGAATGGAATTTTGATGAGTTTTTTACCAGTATGATCATCAGTGATTATGATCGGAACCGTAACGGTAAGTTTGAGAGTCCTGAGGTAGCGGCAATAGAGAAAAAGGCATTTTCCAACCTGCTCAACTTCGACTATTTCACTTTCATCAGGATCGATGGAAGACCCTTCGAGGTACGGTATGTCCGTGATTTCTCGGCGATCCTGACCGGAGGCAACCTGAAGTATGAGTTCCACATCCCCTGTCACGTCAGGGCCATCTCCAAATTTAAGGAATTTATAATATCACAGTACGACCCCACCTACTATACGAGCGTAACCCTCGCCACAGACCTTCCGGTGAGGACAGAAGGGGACTCGGGCTTTGAGGTAAGTCATCGTCTTGCCAAGAACCGGAAAGAGGCGTACTACTTTGGGCAGGTGTATCCTGTGGAGGTGATCTTAAGGTTTCGGCTGAAATATGGCTAAGTTATTCTCTATCACTTTAATACTGATTGCATTGCTAGGTGGGATATCCGCGGTGAGGGCGCAGAACCCCTTCATTTCAAAGGACAGCACCAAACAGGTCTCACCGGCTCCGTGTTTGCCCTATCCTTTCCTAACCAGAATCGCCCAATGGCAACACCAACTCAACCGGAGGATGGCAGCCCTCAGTAGACAGGCCAAGGAAACACGCAGTCTGCGGCCTTTGCTGTCTGTGATAGGCATCGCCTTTCTGTATGGTGTACTCCACGCCGCAGGACCGGGACACGGAAAGGCGGTAGCCGTATCGTACCTGGTTGCGCGAGGCAGGAAACTCGGTGACGGCATCCTCCTCGGTAATTTGATAGCTTTCTGCCATGGTATTTCCGGGATAGGACTTGTGCTGGCCATACATTTTGTGCTTCGGAGCGGAATCACGGGGCCCTTGGAGAATACCACCCGGACGACACAGCTCATAAGTTACGGTCTCATTGCCTTGCTGGGCGGGGTGATACTGATACGCAGTCTCCTTTTGTGGCGAGGCCAAGCCGGAACAGAGGAGAGAAAAGGATACTCACTTGCAATGGCTCTTGCTGTGGGCATGATACCTTGCCCGGGGGTAGTGCTGGTGATGCTGTTTTCCCTTTCGCTGAGCATGGTGGGGCTAGGCCTTGTACTGGCCTTCTTTCAAATACTGGGCATGGGGGTTACCATATCAGCACTGGGAGTTGCCGCGCTTCTCGGCAAGAACCTTGCCCTAGGGGTGTTGGAACGCAATCGCAGCCTTGCTACGTTTGCGCAACGGGGTGTTGAAACTGCGGCCGCCCTGTGTGTGACAGCCTTTGGCCTGCTTTTCCTTGCCGCCACGATTTGACTCTGCCTTGGGCTTTTGCCAGAGTTGACCTTGACCGGTTTGATAAGTGCGGATGGTTTTTCCAATATTATGTTAGAGAAGAGATATCCGTTCACAGTTTAAGGGGCGAGGCCGAAATAACTTCCCCATTTTAGTATATCTCATCTTCAGGCCATCTTTGCCCGATCTTCAAACACCGAATCCTCAAAACAGTTCGACTATTCCTGCGGTTTTGCGTTTTCAGATCGAACAAATCTAACCTAAATCTGAGCGCCAACTTTAGAAAGTTATTTCGTCCCCGTCCCTAAAGGACTTGGGGGTCATGGGAACCCCAAAGGGATGGCGGGTAGTTGTCGGGGGTTGTGCCGCAAGTAAACCAAGGATCGCTGAGGTCTTGGCGGAGTGAACTCTAACCGCCCTACATCTTTAACATGGCCGCCACAGGGACGATTACCTCCCATGGAGACGCCCCGCCGTGGAGGTACCTCGGTTCATCCTTTCCACCCCTGAATTTCATATTTTCAGTAAACCCATGGTCGGAAAAGAGGAAAACCAGAGAACCCCTGGGTATCCTGTCCATATAGTTTTTTACCGAGACCTCCATGTTTACACCAATCTCCCTGAAAAGGGTGATGAGGTCATCTCTTGACTGGTGAACCTTCTTGTCTATGAAGCCGAATTTCA